>CBIHQZ010000259.1:0-7907 GCA_966212315.1 uncultured Myxococcales bacterium | reverse complement strand
CTTTGGGGCGCCGATACTCGTCGAGATTGTCGAAATCGGCCGGGAGGATGCCGCAGTATTGTTTCTCGCCATTGTGGTTGAAGTGTTCGCCCACGTGTTCGTTCAGCCGCGTGAGCTGGCTTCGTGATCGCAGCAGCAGTGCCGGCGTGAAGAGTCCGCCCGCCGCGATGAACAGTTTGGCGCCGTGGATTTCGAGATTTTCACCGTTGCGCGTGTACCGCACCGTCCATCCGCTCGCGGGTGCCGCGTCGGGGACGATCAATTGCGCTTCGCAGCCGCTGCGGAACTCGGCGCCGTGCTGTTCGGCGAGCGGGATGTACGTGTGCAACAGCGTCTTCTTCTTGTCGAAGATGCAACCCTGCGCGCAAAATCCGCAGTGCACACAATCGGTGTAGTTCATCCGTGCGCGTTCACACGTTGCCCCGGCGCGATCGAGCATCTTCGCGAACAATCCACCCGCCTTCGGAATCTCGCTCCACGCGAACTGGCGGACCCCGAACATCTGTTCGGCACGCGCGTAGTACGGATCGAGGAACGCGCGTGAATACATCGATGGCCAATAGCGACGCCCGCTGGTCTCCGCCGTTTCGAAGCTGTGCTGCGGCATGCGGAACATCGCACCGTCCATCGGGATCGATGCGCCGCCCACCAGCTTGCCGGTGCGGTAGGCGATGTTGCGACTCGAGACGACCACGTCGGTCATCGTCTGGATGTACGCCGGCGCGTCCGACTGGCGCAGATCGCTGGTCGCGAGACGCGCACCGCGTTCGAGCACCACCACCCGCAGCCCCGCTTCGGCCAGTCGCGCGGCCGGAATCGACCCGCCGTAGCCCGACCCGATGATCACGACGTCCACGTTCTCTGTCGGCATGACGGTCAGCGTAGCTGGCCGCGGCGCGTGGTGAAAACCGCGGGAAACGTGCGGCGCTGACGAGCATTGCCGCGCACGAGGTTGTGCGATACTCCCGCCCCTGCGTCGATGGTTCGCGACGACGCAGTAACCGATGGGCGAGGACGAGCGTACGAGCGGGAAGGACCGGATCACGAGCGCGCCCACGGCGCCCGCGGGTTCGCGCTCCCTCGAGCAGCTCATGGAACTCTTTCTCGACGGTGACCGGCGCGCGTTCGACGAGATCTTTCGTCGCGTGGCACCACGCGTGGTCGGAATGCTGCGGGCGATGTCGGGCGACGCGCGGCTCGCGGAGGATCTCGCGCAGACGACGTTTCTCAAGGTTCACCGTGCGCGCGACAGTTATCAGCGCGGCGCGCCCCTCGAACCGTGGGTATTCGCGATCGCACGGCGCACGTTCATCGATCACAAGCGCCGCCAGGTGCGCTCGCCCGTGCGGCTGAGCGACGACGGCACCATTCCCGAGCTACCGCCCGAGCCGGCGGACGGACCCGAGGGGTTCGAACGATTGAGTGACGAGCAAGCCAACGCGTTGCGGACCCGGCTGCAGTCGCTTCCCGAACAGCAGCGAGAGGCGCTCGTGCTGCTCAAGGTGCAGGGGCTCTCCACGGCCGAAGCCGCGGCGGTGACGGGCTCGACGGTCGGCGCGATCAAGTTGCGCGCGCACCGCGCGTACGAAAGCCTTCGCAAGGCGATGGGCCTCAAGGGCGGTGAAGCATGAACTGCGACGAACTCGCGCACCGGCTCGCCGACGGGACGCCCTTGAGCGACGACGCGCGTGCGCATGCGAAGCGTTGCCCGCCTTGCGGTTCGTTGGTGGTCGTCGATCGCGAACTCGGCGCCATGCCTTCGGACATCGCAATCGAGCCGTGCGCCGCGCTGCGCGAGGCACTCGCGAACGATTGCGCCCCGCGCCGTGCGACTTCGCGTTGGACCCGTGTCGCAGTCCCCGCGCTCGCCGCCGCGGCTCTCGCCGGTGTCGTGTGGCTCGTTCGTCCGCGCCATGATTTCGCCACCGCGGCCACGCCGTTCTTCTGGTTCGCCGCGTTCGCATGGATCGCCATCGTCGCGGGCGGAATGCGATTGCTCGTTGCACGCGGTCGCCTCGGGCTCGGCGTCCCGGCGGCGTATCGCTGGCTCTACATCGGCTTCGCGGTGCTCGCATTCGAGGTGTTGTCCGTTCTCGGCAATCGCGGCGATGCGAATTCGATCGAGCACGTCGGATCGCACACATGGTGGGCGCATTGGACCTGCGCGCCGTCCGGGAGCCTCGCAGCCCTTGCGCTCGCACTGCCGATCTTCGGCCTCTTGCGTCGATCAGCGGTCGTGGCGCCCGAGGCCGCCGGCGCACTCGCGGGGCTTGTTGCGGGTATCGGCAGCGTTCTCGCGTCGCAGATGGCCTGCGGCTTCGCCGATGCGATGCACTACACGACGATCCACCTCGTCCCCATCGTGATGGCAATCGTCATGGGCGCGTGGGTCGGTCGACGCACGCTCGCTCCCTGACTACGCGAGGAACTCGATGCCGCGTTTTCGAAACATCGACGACATCCCCGATCACCGCGACTTCGGAAGCGTGCTGCGATGGAAGTTCGGATGGGGCCCCGAGCCCGCCCGTCGCACGCCGCCCACCGCGGTGATTCCCACCGTGCCGAACGACGGCGTCGCGCTGAAGCACGCCACGGGCTCGTCGCTCACGTGGATCGGACACGCGACCTACCTCGCGCAACTCGGCGGGCGAAACGTCATCACCGATCCGATCTTGTCGTCGCGAATCTTCACGGTGAAACGCAACGTTGCGCCGGGCCTCACGCACGAGACTCTTCCGCGCATCGACGTCGTCTGCGTGAGTCACAACCACTTCGATCACATGGACGCGCCGACGCTGCGACGCATCGGCAAAGGGCCGGCGTACGTTGTCCCGAAGGGGCTCGGCGATTGGTTTCGCGCCGAGGGGTTCGAGACGGTGCACGAACTCGATTGGTGGGACGCGATCGACGTGAACGGTGTGAACGTGACGTTCGTCCCGTCGCAGCACTGGTCGCGTCGGAGCGCGTTCGACGAAGACAAGACGCTGTGGGGCGGGTTCGTCCTGCGCGGCGGTGGACGCACCGTCTATCACTCGGGCGATACCGCTTATTTCTCGGGGTTCACGGAGATCGGCAAGCGCGTGGGGACGATCGACGCCGCCATGCTGCCGATCGGTGCGTACGACCCGCGTTGGTTCATGAAGGCGCAGCACATGAATCCGGACGACGCGGTGAAGGCGTTCGTGGACCTCGGCGCACGGAAGTTCTTCGCGATGCACTGGGGCACTTTCAAGCTCACCGACGAACCGCTCGACGAGCCGCCGACGAAGCTCCGCGAGATCTGGTCTGCGCGTGGCCTCGACCCCGCAGCACTCGCGATTCCCGCGATCGGCGAGACGATCGGGCTGTAAGGCGACCTCACCCCCGCTGCCGCGCGCCCCTCTCCCTCCGACGCCGACGCGTGGCCCGGTGGCGCAGGCGTCGTCGAAAGAGGGGCTCGAAGCCGGTCGGGTGGTCGATGATCCGCGTGCGTGGTGCGGGGAGAAGATGTTGCGGGTAGTGATCCGCGTGCGTGGTGCGGGGAGAAGATGTTGCGGGTGTGATCCGCGTGCGTGGTGCGTGGTGAAGGCGCCGTGACCGGCAGATCAAGCTCGATCCCGCGCCTGCGTCTCGCCCTCAGCGCCGAATCCTCGCCGCCATCGTTCCAGCCCCTCTCTCGACGACGCCTGCGTACGTGCGACCGGCGGTGGTGTCGGAGGGAGAGGGGCGCGCGGAGCGGGGGTGAGGTCCGCCTTCGCTTCTACCCATCCACCGTGTGCGAAACCGCTCTCACATCGCGCACCGCCGCGGCCACCGACGCGAGGATTTCGCGGGCGCGCCCGAGGAATACCTCGCCCGCGGGGAGGAGCCGCACACCGCGCGGAGTGCGTTCGAACAAGCGCGTGCCCACTTCGTCTTCGAGGTTTCGAATCGCACGACTCAGCGGCGGTTGCGCGATGCGAAGCTTCTTCGACGCGCGCGTGACGTGTCCTTCTTCGGCGACCGTCACGAAGTAGCGGATCTGTTCGAGGCTCACGGGCGCGACGCTAGCACGTGTCGCCATACCCACGCGGTATTGGACCCTCGGCCACGCGCGAACGCATCGTCCGCGCATGGTGATCGAGATCCACTCTCCCCGCGCACAGGACGCGCTTCGAAATGCCGGGCGCGTCGCCGCCGAGACTCTCGCCTTCGTCGGCGCGCAATTGCACGCGGGAATGAGCACGCTCGCGATCGACCGTCTCGTTCGCGAAGACACCGCGCGACGCGGCGGCAAGCCGAGCCAACTCGGCTATCACGGGTTTCCCGCCGCGGTTTGCACCAGTCGCAATCACGTCGTGTGTCATGGGATCCCGAACGCGCGTGATGTCCTCGGACCGGGCGACATCGTGAACGTCGACGTCACCACGATGATCGGCGGCTTCCACGGAGACACATCGGCGACCTTCGCCATCGGCGAGCCATCGGCGGAAGCTCGGCACGTGACCGACGTCGCACGTCGCGCGCGCGATGCGGGCATTGCGGTGGTTCGCGACGGCGCACGCGTCGGTGACATCGGCGATGCGATCGCCACGCTCGCAGCGCGCGAAGGATGCAGCGTGGTAACCGACTACGGCGGCCACGGCATCGGACGTTCGATGCACGCCGAACCACACATCCCGCATGTCGGCACGCGCGGCACCGGCTTTCGATTGAAGGCCGGGATGGTCTTCACGATCGAGCCGATGATCAATGTGGGACGCGCCGCCGTGCGATTGCTCGACGACGGATGGACCGTGGTCACCGCGGACGGATCGCTCTCGGCGCAGTTCGAACACACGGTGCTCGTCACGCGCGACGGATGCGAAGTGCTTACCGACATCACGTCCGCGCGACACTCGAATACGTGACGGTGTAGGCTCGCGCGCGAGGCTCATCGCGCGATGTCGAACCCGTACGATCCCAATGCTCCCGGTTCCCCGCAGTCACCGAACGCGCAGTGGGGCGTGCCGCCGACGCAGGCCGGCTATCAACCGCCGCCTCCTCCCGGCGGCGCATGGAATGGCGGACAGGGCCCGTATGCAGCACCGCCCGCGTCGAGCGGCGGTGGCGGATCCAAGTGGGTCATCGGCTGCCTCGTGGTGTTGCTCATCGTCGTCGCGTGTTGCGGCGGAACGCTCTTCGTCGGATGGCGCACGATGAAGTCGACCGCTTCCAACGTCGTGCAGCAACAGGCCGCGGCGATGGGCGCGGGGAGCTATCTCGAAGTCTGCCGTCACAACAGTCCGTCGCTGCAGGCGACGACTCCGTGCGATCAGTACGTCGCGTGGCTGAATGCGTACGCGCCGTGGTTCGCGGGCGCGACGATCAGTGGCGAGGGGATCGAGTTCAACACCGACCCGACCTACGGCATGCGCTACACGCTCCACGTCTCGGGAACGGGACCGCGAGGGAGCGGGCGGCTCACCTTCGCGGTCGTCACGATCGGTGGTCAGTCGTACGTGCAGGCGATCGTTCCGAACCAGTGATCACTGGATGAACGGAACGCCGGGCGGAACGATCTCGGGTCCGGCGGGCTGCGGATCGGGCATGCCGGGAATGGGATTGGTGATCTCGGGAATCGGCACGCCGGGACGCGGCATGATCTCGGGCCCTGGATCATCGGGATAGGTGCGACGGCTCGGCTCCGCGGGCTGCGGCGACGGGACGTCGATCGTGTTGCGCAGGTCGCTCATAGGGTCCTCCGGTCGTGGTTGGTGCGAATGCCTTGCCACTCGCGGCACGGCCCGGTGTGCGCGCGATTCACGCTCGGCCGTTGCGCGCGTTTGGGTCGTCACGCATGGACGGGGCGCGATAGCGTGCGCGCGGAAAACGGAGCAGGAGGCAGCATGCGGTATCGCGGACTCGGTCGAACTGGATGGCAGGTATCGGAGGTTTCGTTCGGCGCGTGGGCGATCGGCGGGAGCTGGGGCGCGGTCGACGATGCGACCTCACGCGACGCGCTGGCGCGAGCGATCGACCGCGGCGTGAACTTCGTCGACACCGCGGATGTCTACGGCGATGGACACAGCGAAAAGCTGGTCGGCGAGCTGGTCCGCAATCGGCGCGAACGAATCTACGTGGCGACGAAAGCTGGGCGGCGATTGAGCCCGCATGTCGCCGAGGGCTACACGCGCGAGAACCTCGAACGCTTCGTCGATCGCAGTCTCGACAACCTCGGGACGGGCGTCATCGACGTCCTGCAGCTGCACTGCCCGCCCTCGTCGGTGTACGCGCGCGACGACGTGTTCGCGGCACTCGAGAGCTTCGTGCGCGCGGGAAAGATTCTTCACTACGGCATCAGCGTGGAGACCGTCGACGAAGCACTCGGCGCGATTCGCACGTATCCCGGCATCCAGACGGTGCAGATCATCTTCAATCTGTTTCGTCAGAAGCCTGCGGATGCGTTTCTCGCAGAAGCCGGGGCGCGTCAGGTCGGCGTGCTCGCACGCGTGCCGCTCGCGTCCGGGATGCTCAGCGGAAAGTTCGACGCGAGGTCGCAGTTCGCGGCCGACGATCACCGCGCGTTCAATCGGCACGGCGAGGCGTTCGATGTGGGCGAGACCTTCGCGGGCGTACCGTACGAACACGGACTCGCGGCAGTGGAAGCGCTGCGCGCGATCGTGCCGAGCGGAATGACGCTGGCGCAATTCGCGCTGCGCTGGATCCTGATGTTCGACGAGATCACCTGCACGATTCCGGGCGCGAAGACGGCGCAGCAGGTCGACGAGAACGTCGATGCATCCGAAGTGGCCGCGCTCGACGAGAAGACGATGACCGCCGCGCGCGCGATCTACGACCGCTTCGTCCGCGCCGACGTGCACGCCCGCTGGTAGCTACGTGAGCCGACGCGCGAGGGTGAACCAGAAGGTGGTCCCCTCCCCCTCGCGCGATTCGACGCCGACATCACCGCCGTGTTGCTCGGCCACCGCGCGGACGATCGCGAGGCCGAGCCCCGTACCGCCGCGCTCGCGTGCGGTGGTGAAGAACCGGTCCCACACGCGCGTGAGGTTCGCCGTCGAGATGCCACGTCCGTTGTCACGCACTTCGGTGCGGACCATCTCGCCGTCCTGCGTGACGCGGACCTCGACGCGAGGCGCAACGTCGTCGCGCGCGAATCGAAGCCCGTTCTCGACCAGATTCGTGAGCACCGAATCCAGATGATCACTCGACCCGCGCACGTGCGCGCTGCGTGCTTCGTAGCGCAACGACACGTCCGCGCCCGTCGCACGAAAGCGTCCGACGACGTCTTCGACGAGTGCGCGGTAGTCGATCGGATCATTGGCCTCGGGGCGTGATTCGATGCGCGACAATTCGAGGAGCCGCGAGACGAGACGCGCGAGGCGTTCGGTGTCGTCGAGGATGTTGCCGAGAAAACGAGTGCGTGCGGTGGGGTCATCGGCCGCGCCGTCGCGCAGCAATTCAGCGGCACCGCGGATCGAAGCGATGGGCGTCTTGAACTCGTGCGAGACGTTGGCGGCCAGCTCGGAGATGTAGAGAAGACGGGCGTCGAGTTCGTGCGCCATGGCGTCGAACGCGCGCGCGAGTTCACCGACTTCGTCGCGGCCCGAGAGCTTGAGAGCGACCCCGCGTTCGCCGCTCGCGATCCGTCCGGCGGCCTGGGTGAGACGGCGGAGCGGGCGCGAAATGGTGAACGCGAGGAATGATCCGACCACGAGTGCGAGCGCGATGGAGCCGAATGCGATCCATCGCAAACCATTCCGCACGCGATACATCGACACGAGCACCGGGTACGTCGCGCGCGACGCGTAGATCACGCCCGTGATGTGGCCATCGCCATCGAGAATCGGCTCGGCAACGAAGATCCGAACGCCGCGGCCGGTGCTGGCCCGACGAGTGGCTCGCGCCGACGCGCCGGCGAGTGCGCGGGTGACTTCGCCGCGGATCCG
>CBIHQZ010000258.1:0-7917 GCA_966212315.1 uncultured Myxococcales bacterium | reverse complement strand
CGGCAGCTGCTGGTGTTCGCGCTGGCGCGGATCAAGGCGCTGAAAGTCATCGAAGCCGATGACGGCGTCGACGCGTTGCGCAAGCTCACGACCGCGAAGTTCGATCTCGTCATCACCGACATCAACATGCCGGTGCTCGACGGGCTGAAACTCGTGAAGAAGATCCGGTCGGACGAAGTCCACAAGGACGTGCCGATCATGATCGTCACGACCGAAGGAAGCGCCGAAGATCGTCAACGCGCGCTGCAACTCGGCGCCAACGCGTACATCACCAAGCCCATCCAGGCCCCCCAGGTGATCGCGAAGGTGAAAGAGCTTCTGAAGATTCAGTAGGCCGGCGCGAGCCGCGCGAGCGCCTCGTCCACCAGCGCCGCGATGCGAGTATTCCCGTTCGCGCTCACGTGGCAGTAATCGATGTACGTGTACTCGTTGGTGTCGAACGCGCCTGTGGCATCGACGAGCCAGGGTTCGTGCATCGATGCGATGAGCTGCTGAATGCGCGGGTACACACGCGCGTAGATGGCGCGATCGATGTCGTTCAGATTGCGTCCGCCCGCGCCGACGTCCTCGGGGAGCGCGCGCAGGTGATCCACGCGCGGATGGCCGAAGTACGCGATCGGCTGGAGCACGCCGACGAACGGGCGCCCTCGCGCGGCCATGAGATCGTGCGCAATCACCCAGTTGTTCACGATCGTGTGCGCGACTCGATCGGCCCCTGCGTCGTTTGCGCATCGATCGGCGGCGGCATGCTTCACGCGACGCGCTTCGGTCACGAACCGCCACAAGAAGCGCTCCGGGCCGACGAGCGTGTCCCACACCCGGAAGTCCATCGCGCTCGCAGGCGTGGTCTCGTCGTCGAGTTCGCGCATGTGCCCGTTGATGCTGAGCGAACCGTTGCAGAGAAACAGAACGTCGTTGGCGCCGTCGTAGAAGACCGCTGCGTCGGGTGTTTCACCCTGATTGAGCAGATTCACGAGACGGTCGATCGACTGACGACTCACCCATCCCGATTCGCCCTCGTTGCGCGCCGTCCATCCGCGCTCGCGTCGGCGTGATGCGAACAGCGCGGGGATCGTCGACGCGTCGTCCACGCCGGTTCCCCACATCGTCGACCCACCGAAGAAGTGCACCGTCCGGGCGACATCGTTCGACTGCGCGGGATCGTAGCGGCGGCCACGCTGATCGATGTGCACGTAGCGTCCGCGATACGCACGACGGCGCCAGCCTTCGATGACGACGCGGCGGTAGTGCCACGAGTCCATCAAGTCGGCGTAGATCGCGTCGGCGCGAATGTGATCGGGGTAGTTCGGGAGGGCAGGGCGCAGGTCGCGCGTTTCGTGCGGGCGGTTCTTCACGGCGAGCGCGAACTGGAGCGCCGCGCCGAGAAAGACGTTCGTGACGAGGAGCACGATGAGCGCCCGCCACACCGTTCGCACCGGCTTCAACGCGCGAACGATCTCGGGAGGAAGTTGCGCCGGGCCTTCGCACGGCGGTTCGGAATCGCGCGATGGGTCAGAGGACAGTGCGGTCGCGGGATCGGTCACGGCGATGACATGCTCGCAACGACGAGGCGCCTGATCAATCGATTCGATGACTCGTCACGGCCGCTCAGAGCGGCGCGGAGCCGAGGCAGTCGAAGCCGCTCTGGAAGCTGTATTCGTCGATGCAGCGGATCTTCACCGGAGGCATCGGAAGCTCGGCGTCGGCGCACTGCAACGTCCCGAGTGGCACGGTGCGGTTCGGGGGGACGCTGCCCAGCACGCTGCACGCGGAGTAACTCTGCGTCGCCGGATCCCACCAGCATGCGCGGCACTCGATGCTCTGTTGGCACACGTTGCGAAGCGAGCCTTCGTACGCGCCGTACGTTCCGCAGGCCGCGCCGTCGGCAGTCGCGGTGAACGTGGTTGCGATGTTCGCGCACGAGTCGACGACGGTACACGGACCGGGATTCACGGGCGCGCAGAACGCCGGATCGTCGATGCACGCGCTCGTCGATCCGCTGTCGAGCGGCACGCAGCATCCGGCCGTGCAGTCGGCGTCGCTGGTGCAATTCGCGAGGCAAGTCGCCTGGCGTGCAACGATCACACAGCTCTGATTGTCGCTGCACGGAGGCTCGCAGTTGTCGCGGCAGTACGAGCTGTTCGGCGCACACGCACGCGATCCGTCTCGCAACGTGAGACAGCATCCGCTGCGGCACTCGGATCCTTCGGTGCACGTGTTCGCGCATGCCGTCGGCGCATCGCCCCACGCGACGCAGAGCTGCGTGGTCCGGCAGAGCGGCACGCACGGCGGTGGCGGGTTGAACACCCAGAGCGCATCGACGCACACGCCCGTGTCGCTGCGATGGGTACCGGTCGAGTCGCTCACTTCGTAGAAGATGCACGCATCGAGTCCGCTGCAATCGTCCTGCGATGCGCACGGTGCGCCGCAGCGGCAGTCACCCGCGGTGCGGCAGATCGATTGCTGTCCCGTCGGGCAGTTCGCACCCGCACCGCACGCGCTGACGACGATCGCGAGGATCACGAGAACTGCGATGCGCCGGATCGAGTGGACGAATGCGTTCATGGGAAGCGAAGCGGCTCAGACGGTGTCCCATGCCGGAACGCGTCGCGCAACGGACGCCCGTGCGCTCGCGTCGGCATCACCTGCGCGCCGCACTCTTGCGCCGCGCGAGGCGCGCTTCACGGCGGGCGGTGGCATCGAGGCTGCGGTGCTTCACTTCTTCGTCGTCGATCGACAGCGGGGGAACGCGCCGCGGTTTCGTTTGCGCATCGATTGCAACGAAGGTCATCAAGGCATCGACGCAGCGCCAGCGCTCACGCGTGCCGGGATTCTCGCCTTCCACCGTGACTTCGACCTCCATCGACGTGGTGAATGTCGCGTTCACCCTCGCTTCGATGATCACGGTGTCGCCGATGTTCACCGGTCGCTCGAAGTGCAACTCGTCGATGCTCGCCGTGACGGTGTTACCGCCCGAGTGGCGCATCGAACAGATTCCTGCGCACATGTCCGACCACGCCATGATCTGACCGCCGAAGGCTTTTCCGAGCGCGTTTGCATGCTCCGGAAACACCAGTTGCGTCATCACGGTGTGCGATTCCTGCCAGCGACGCGGCAACGGCAGCTGGTGATCGGCGTTCGATTCGTTCGCGCTCATTTGGAGTTCCAGAGCGCGCTGCTGCCACCACCGAGCCACGATTCGGCGAGACCTCGCGCTTCGGCGTTCGCATCGGCGAGCGGCACGATCTCCACCGTCTCGTGCGGCGGCTCCGCGAGAGTGACCTTCGTGTTGCCGATCGCTTCGCGGCGAGCGTAGAGCACATCGAGCTGCTCGCCCGGTTTGCGATGTCGAAGCCGTTCGCGCATGCCGCTCTCGTCGACGCGGCGCCCATCGATCGCGATCACTTCGTCACCCGGCGCGAGCCCCGCCTGCTCGGCCGCGCTCGAACGCAACACCGACGCGAGCACTGCCCGCCCGTTCTCGTTGCGCACGCGAACGCCCATCGAGCCACCGCGTCCGACGCGCGGCCGAAGCTGTAGTCCGACGCGCGCGAGCACGCGTTCGTAGGGGAGGGCCGCGGTCGTGCGCACCATTGCATCGATCGCGTCCGACACGTCGACACCGGTGGCCTTCGCGATCAGCGCTTCGACGTTCGCTTCGGGAACCGCCGCTTCTTTCGCGCCGTAGTCGGTCCAGAGAAGCTTGATCACGTCGTCGAACGACTTCGTACCGCCCGAACGCGCGCGGATCTCGAGGTCGAGCAGGAGGCACACGATCTCGCCCTTCAAGTAGTACGACACGGTGCTGTTCACCGAGTGTTCGTCGGGGCGGTACAGCTTGATCCAGGCGTCGAAGCTGGCTTCTTCGACCGTTTGCGCATTGCGACCGGGGGTGTCTTCGAGTCGCGCGATCTCGCTGCCGAGGTGCTTCAGATAGCTCTTCGCATCGACGAGCCCGGCCTTCCGAAGGATGAGCCAGTCGTAATAGCTGGTGCCGCCCTCGAAGAGCCACAGCATGCGCGTGTAGTTCTCGCGCGCGTAGTCGTAGGGATGGATCCCCTTCGGGCGCGTGCGCTTCACCTGCCACAGGTGGAAGAACTCGTGCGCGAACAGCGAGAGCAGATCGTCGTAGCCGTCGGTCGTGTCGAACGCATCGGGGGACGCGAGCAGCGTGCACGATGTGCGGTGCTCGAGGCCGCCGCGTCCACCGGGCGCGAGATGGAGAAGGAAAAGGTACCGGTCGTATGGCAGGCCGCCGAAGAGGTCTGCTTCGGTCGCAACGATGGTCGAGACGTCGCGCACGAGTTTGCTGCGCTCGAAACGCGAATGCGCACCCCACACAACGATCTCGTGCGGCTTGTCGCGGACCGTGAACTCGAGGCGTTCGTGAACGCCGACATCGACGGGGCAATCGACGAGGTCGTCGAACGATGCCGCGCGAAACAGTCGAGTCGCGCCGTTCGCGCCGTTCTTGCGAATCGGCTCGAGCGCCGTGGCGATGGTCCACTCGGCGTTCGGCGGCGTGATGCTCACGTCGATCGGCAACGCATCCCAGTTCGTGGTGCCGTCGACCGGACGAACGTATGTCGCAGCGCCGTTCCAGTAGCCGTGCGTGTCGCTCACGTGATTGGTGCGAACAGTCAGCTCGTGCGCGTACACGCTGTATTCGACGACTACCTCGTCGGCGCCGCCGTGCGCGATCGCCCACGTTTCCTTGGACGTCTTGCGCACGCCGCACGGGCCCTTCGCGGTGCGTGCGCGAAGCCCTTCGACGTGTCGCGAGTACTCGCGCACGAGATACGAACCCGGTGTCCACACGGGCATCGCGACGCTCAGCGGTTCGACGAGCGGTCCGCGGATGGTGAGCGTGACGTGAATGAGATGTTGCGCGGGCGAGAGCGAGACGGCGTACGAGAGAGAGCGATCACTCACGGATGTAGACCTCGGCGCGGATCGTACCGGCGATCACCCCGCGCGTGCCAAGGGCTTATTCCTGGCCGTGGATGGCCGTGACCGTTACCATCATGCCGTCGATGAAGCGCCGCGCCGCGAAACGATCCACAGAGCCCGTCGCTACCCTCCCCGCGGGGGTCGAATCGGATCTCGTGACGTCGCTCGACCGTGCGCCGCGTGTGCACGGGCTCGACGCGATGGTGCGTCGCGTGGCGTCGCTGGTGCGCACCGAAGGTCGTCGCCCGGTGCTCGTAGGGCCGCCCGAAACGGGGAAGTCGGCGCTCGCGTGGGGACTCGCGAAACACATCGCGGCCGGTGGACGGCCTGCGGGTGCGAAGGCGATTTGGGAAGTGTCGTTGCGGTCGCTCGAAGCAACGTACGGAAAGGACGATGGCGCCGGCGCCGCGCTCGCGAAGATCTTGCGCGAAGCATCGGAGTCGCCCGCGAAGCCGATCGTGTACGTGCGTGACCTTCGCATGCTCCGTTCGGTCGACGCGCAGCACGCGCTCGTCGAGACGCTCGAACGCACGCGCGTGGCGTTCGTCGGTGAAGCATGGCCGGGGTTCGCGGCGTGGATGGCGGACGATGCCGAACTCGCGTCGGTGATTCACGTGGTTCGTGTCGACGAACCGAGCGCGGACGAAACGCGCACGCTGTTGCGAACGGATCTGCGCGAGATCGAGCGCGCATACGGTGTTCGCGTACTGCCCGAGGCTGTCGACGAGATCGTTCGCTACACCGAGCGGTTGCAGCCATCGCGACGCTTTCCCGGCAAGGCCTTTGCGCTGCTCGACGAGGTCGCACGTGAGGCGATCGCGCGCGAAGACCGCACCGTGAGCCCTTCGCTCGTCACCGATCGCGTCTGCGAGTCGATGCGTCTTCCGCGGTTCCTCGTCGACCCGGCGACACCGTTCGACGCCGAAGGATTGCGCGCGCACTTGCGTCGCGCGGTGCTCGGACAGGACGACGCGATCGACGCAGTGGTCGAACGCCTCGCGCTCTACAAGGCCGACCTGTGTGATCCGACGCGCCCGCTGGGCGTGCTGATGCTCGCGGGTCCTCCGGGCGTGGGGAAGTCGCAGATCGCGCTCGAAGTCGCGGCGTATGTCTTCGGCAGCGCGCAGCGGCTGTCGCGCTTGTCACTCGCGGATCATTCCGAGGACTGGAAGGTCGATCAGCTCTTCGGCACGCGCACGTCGCAGACTGCAGACGCTCGTCGCGGCGCATTGACCCGTCATCTCGCAGGCAAGCCGTTCTCGGTGTTGCTCCTCGACGAAGTCGAAAAGGCGCATCCGATCGCGTTCAAGCAGTTGCTCCGCCCGCTCGACGAGGGCTCGTTCGTGAACGGCAACGATGAAGAGATCTCGCTGCGCAACACGTTGATCATCATGACCACCAATGTGGCGGCTGATGTCTACCGCGACGCGCCGGTCGGATTCGCGCGGGCCGATGCGAGCAACGTGCGCGCAGAGAGTGTCCGCAAGCGAGTGGCCGACACGTTTCCGTCGGACCTGCTCGACCGCATCGATCGCGTCGCGGTCTGCCCGCCGCTCGCCGAGGAATCCGCGACCGCGTTCGCGCAGCGTGAGTTCTCGCGGGCGCTGGCGCGGGCGACGGCGCGACATCCGAACGTCCGCGTCGAGGTGCGTGATTCGGTGATGCAGGCGATCGTCGCCGCCGCTCGTCGCGATGGCGATCACGGCACGGGCGCTCGCGCATTGCGCCGAGTGCTGGAGCAGCGCCTGGTCGCGCCGCTCGCGATGCAGCTTCTTGCCCGAGACGGCAACACCCCCGATGTCATCGTGCTCGACTGGCGTTCCACCGGCCTCGCGGTCGAGCGAATCGGCATCGCATCGATGCCTGCGAACTCGCGCTCTGGCGGATCTGAACGCACCGTTGCGATCTCGTCAGCGCCGCGTCGGTCGCGTTCGGCAGCGCGCGTGGTGGAAGCCGCGACCCCCGCGGTCGCCAGCGTTCGTCCGCGCGAGTAGGAGATCGTCGCCAGGAGCGAGGAAGCGATCGTCACGAGCGAGCGGCCGGCTTTCTCATGGCGAGCTTGTCGAACCACGCCAGGGCGCCATCGCGATGCGTCTTTCGTCCCAACCTTTGCGACTGCTTTCCGCGCGATGCTAGCGTTCACGCCTCTCGCGATCGACCACCAGGAGCACACGCATGAGCACCGACTCGGCCACGATGATCGCCACGCCGCCCGCGGGCGCGACGCTGCAAGTCCACTCGCCCGCAACGGGCGACGTGATCGGCGAACTTCCGGTCGCATCCGAGCAGGACGTGCGGCACGTCGTCGAGCGCGCGCGCATTGCGCAGCGAGCGTGGGCCGCGCGCCCCTTGGAAGAACGCGCCGAACGTGTCGCGCGACTCGGTGAGAAGTTCGTCGAACGCGCGGACGAACTGGTCGACGTGTTGATGCGCGAGGCCGGCAAGCCGCGCAACGAAGCGCTCGCGCACGAAGTGCTGACCACCGTCGATCTCTGCCATTACTACACGCGCCACGCGCTGCGGATCCTCGCGGACGAATCGATCGAGCTTCATCTGCTCAAGCATCGGCGCAGTTACGTAACGTACGTGCCGATGGGCGTGATCGGCGTGATCTCTCCGTGGAACTTCCCACTCGTGATCCCGATGGGCTCGGTGATCGAAGCGCTCATCGCCGGGAACGCGGTGGTGGTCAAGCCGTCGGAGATCACGCCCCTTGTGATGATCAAAGCGCGCGAGATCGCGATCGACGCGGGAATTCCGGCGGATCTCTTCCAGATCGTGACGGGCTTCGGACCGACGGGCGCGGCGCTGATCGACGCCGGCATCCAGAAGTTGATCTTCACCGGCGCGGTGAACACGGGACGTCGCGTGGCGGCGCGTTGCGGCGAGAGATTGATTCCGTGCGTGCTCGAACTAGGCGGAAAGGCGCCGCTGCTCGCGCTCGAGGATTGCGACGTGGAATTCACA
>CBIHQZ010000257.1:0-7926 GCA_966212315.1 uncultured Myxococcales bacterium | reverse complement strand
GAGCCTTCGATCTCGACGGTACTCGACACGGTCTGCTGCGTTCGCAATGCCTCGATCGGCGTGTCGGTGACGGGCGTTTCGGGCGCATCACTCGAGCGCGAAGGTGCTGACGAGGAAACGCTGTCGTCGGGCGCCGCCGACGCAGTCGTCGATTGCGCGAACGCATGCCCGCCGCCCAGCAACACGATCGCCGCGCCGAACACGCTGGCGAGTGGTGCGGATGGCGTTGGACGCAGCGTGCTCACGGCGATGTTCAGCATAGAGCAATCAACAGGCCGCGCGCCACGGATCGACTGATTTCATGGGCCTCGCGCGCATCGTGCAGGCATCGCTGTCCGCCACCGTGTAGGTCTCGCGAAACGTTTCACAGAGGTCTGACATCGACGTCGCACTCGTGGTAACCCCGCCACCTCACGAGGAGGTCCGTCATGGCAGGCCCGGTGTTTCCCGAGATCAACGTTCCAGGCGAAGGCGATCTGTACGCGCGGTTCAACACCACGCAGGGTCCGATCGTCATTCGGCTCGAAGACAAAAAGGTCCCGAACACGGTGAAGAACTTCGTCGGTCTCGCGACCGGCACGATGGCATGGACCGATCCGAAGTCCGGTCAGTCGGTGAAGCGTCCGTTCTATGACGGACTGATTTTCCACCGCGTGATTCCGGGCTTCATGATCCAGGGCGGTTGCCCGATCGGCCGCGGCACCGGCGGTCCGGGCTATCGCTTCGACGACGAGTTCGACAAGTCGCTCCGTCACGACCGTGGCGGCGTCTTCTCGATGGCGAACTCGGGGCCCGGCACGAACGGTTCGCAGTTCTTCATCACCGAAGGACCGACCCCGCACCTCAACGACCGTCACAGCGTGTTCGGCTACGTGGTGGCCGGGCTCGACGTCGTGAAGAAGATCGCGAACGTCCCGCGCGGACAGGGCGATCGTCCGACCTCGGACGTGAAGATCGACAAGGTCGAGATCTTCCGTTCGCCGACCGCACCCACGGCGTAATCGCACCCGTCTCCATCGCGCTACTCACGGCCCACGGTCGCTGGCGGATCGCACACATGCATTCGCCAGCGAAGCGCGCGTGCGCAAACGCTTCCACGCGCCGTCGCCTCGCGTTTCCGGCCGCGCTTCACTTCATGCACACCACGCTTCGTGCGAGCCGTCGCGCACAGGGACTGTGTTAGCCTCGCGACACCGTGGCGTCGTTCAGTTCCGCGACTCGAGAACTCGTCCTCAAGCTTGTTTATTACGGGCCTGGACTCGGTGGGAAAACCACGACGCTGAAGGCGCTCCACGCCTCCGTCCGCACCGAGCATCGGGGCAAGATGGTGTCGCTCGCCACGCCGGTCGATCGCACGCTCTACTTCGATTTTCTACCCGTGCGGCTGCCGAGTGTCGGCGAGATGCAGTTGCGACTGCAGCTCTTCACGGTGCCCGGGCAGGTGTACTTCAACGCGACCCGCAAACTCGTGCTCACGGGCGCGGACGGCATCGTGTTCGTCGCCGATTCGCAAGCGGCGCGGCTCGATGCGAACACCGAGTCGCTGAACAACTTGCGCGACAACCTCGGTGAAATGGGTCGGCCGATCGAGTCCGTGCCGGTCGTGCTCGCGTACAACAAGCGCGACCTCCCCGACGTGCTCTCTGTCGAGGAACTCGATCGCGAACTGAATCCGCACGGTTTCCCTTCGCTCGCGACGAGTGCCGCGACCGGCAAGGGCGTGTTCGAATCGCTCGATGCCGTGGTGCGAGTGGCGCTCGACGATCTGCGCCGGCGCCGCGTGATCCCGTCGGATGTGGAAGTGCCGGGCGACGGCATCGTGATGGAACGTCTCGCCGATGTGCGTCTGCCGGTCCCTGCGCCGGTGAGCGAGCCGATGCGCGTGGTGAGCGAAGAGCCACGGCGCTCCGCCTCGATGACGATGCCGGCGATCCTGTCGACCGACTCGCGTTCGACCCCCGCGTTTCCCTTCGCCGTGCCCGCCGCGCCCGAACCGGTGCGTGCCGCGCCGGCCGCGAGCTCGTCATCGACCGCGTCGAGGACTGCCAGCGAAAGCCTCGCAAGCGCTGCACTGGCCGCAACCGAGGTCTACAGCGAGACGCTCGCACCCAACTCGGTCCCCGCGCTGAAAGCCGAGTCGCTCGCGCGTCCCGTCGCGAACGCGAGCGCTGCGCCGGTCACCGACGCGTCTGCGCGTTCGGGATCGGGATCGTCGACACAGTTGCGCCGGCACTCGCTCTTCGCGCCGCTGTTTCCCAGCGAAGACCAGGACACGTTGCGGAACATCGAAGAGGCCCTCGGCGAATCGATTCTTCCGCGCGCGGCACTCTTGCTCGAAGCCCTGATGGTGCGCGTGATCGAACGTGCCGCTCGTTCGCTCGGACGCGAAGGCGCGCCGCACGAATCGATCGCGTGGGTGCTGCAGATTCCGTCGGATCGTTACGGTCGCCTGCGGACCGCCGCGCAGCGTGCGCGTCGCGGTGGTGAGATCGCGCGGCGTGACGTGCTCGAGGGCTATCTCGCGGTGGCCCTCGCGCAGACCGCTGCCGACGCACTCTCGGCGCGTTGAAACGTGAAGTGATCGTGCGGGCCACAGCTCCCTGGTACCCGCCGAGAGCCTGCCTCAGCCGTGCACTGCGCGCGCGTACACCTCGAGCGCACGCGCCACCCGCGGGCCGGGGCGCAGCAGCATCGGGTCGTCGAGTCGCACCACGCGGCCGTCGCGAATCGCGGGAATCGCGCGGTACGCGGACCAAGCTTCCGCGAGCGAACCGAGGCGCTCCATGCCCGTCATGTCGAGGATGACCTCGGGCGCGAGTTCGAGAATCGCTTCGAGTGCGAGCGTGGGCCACGAGGGCCCGCTGCTGACGACGTTGCGTCCATTCGCGAGCGCGAGCAGTTCGTTCACGAACGAACCGGGCCCCGCCACCGAGATCGGACGCTGACCGAAGACGGCCAGCACCCGCGGCGCGCTGCGGCTCGCGACGCTCGATCGCACCACCGCGATGTCGCGATCGATCGAAGCCCGCAACACGCGCGCAGCATCGCGTCGATCGACGAGTGCAGCGAACGTTTCGATCGCTGCGCCGATCTCCGCCACCGACTCGACGCGCGGGAACACCGTTCGCACGCCGAGTTGTTCGATGCGTTCGAGCACCGTGCGATTGAGCGGTCCCTGTGCGCCGACCACGGCGTCGGGCCGCAACGCCACGATCGCCTCGAACGACGGGTCGAGCAGTCCGCCCACACGCGGAAGACGCATCGCTTCGAGCGGATAATCATCGTAACGCGACACCCCGACCACACGATCACCGGCGCCGAGGGCGAAGAGAATCTCGGTCGCGTTCGGTCCGAGGGTCACGATCCGGCGCACCGGTCCACCACGCGGGGTGCGACGCGCGCATCCCGCCATCGTGAGTGCGAACGCGGTCGCCGTGCTGACCATGAATCGGCGTCGCGTGAAGTTCATCGGGCGCGGCACGCTAGCCCGTTCGGCGAGCCCGGTCATGCGCGCTGAACTACAGTGTCACGCATGAGCGATCTGTACCGCGCCACGGCGCTCTACTCGTACGAACGGCACGTGTTCACCCTGCGCGTCGTGCAGATCCATCCCGACGCGTGCGCGCTGCGTGGCATCCACGCGTGGGATCACCGCTTCGACCCGAAGCGATTCGCGGCGCGTCTGCTCGCCGAAGCCACCGACGACAACGAGATCCGCCGCGCGTTTCCGAAGCACTGGGAAACCACGTCATTCCCGTTCGTCAAGCGTGCCGAACCATCCGACTTCGAACAGACCTCGCTCATCGATCTGATCGACCGTGGTGGCGAAGCGATCGCGAAGTTCGTCGCCGAAACCGGCCGCGACGAGGTCGATCCGGCTCAGTACGAACAGATGTACGGCGTGCCCGGCGAGTACGTGAATCGCGGCGAGCCCTCGCACTACGCGAACTTCAGCGACGCGATGAATCTCACGGTGACGGTCACCGATCCGAAGTACCTCGCGCACATCCGCGAAGGACTCGAATGGCGGAGCGCGGCGTTCTGTTGAATCGCCTCGACCGCTCGGTCATCGCGACGCGCCTCGCGCAACGCCCCGGCAAGCGGCAAGTCGCTCGAGGACGCGCCGCCGCGGTGCTCGTGGCGCTGTTCGAACGCGACGACGAGCTGCGCATCGTGTTCATCAAACGCACCGAATCGATGCGCACGCACAAGGGCCAATATGCGTTCCCGGGCGGGGGTCGTGACGCGACCGATCCGTCGCTCGAGTTCACTGCGCTGCGCGAGGCACACGAAGAGATCGGACTCGCCCCGGCGAATGTCACGGTGCTCGGCACGCTCGACGACCTCGTCACCATCTCGGGCTTCGTGGTCACGCCGGTGGTTGCGTGGATCCCGGGCGACGTGACGTTCGCGGCGAATCCGCACGAGGTGCAATTCGTCATCGACCTTCCACTCGCATCGTTCGTCGAACCTCCGCGGGCGCGCACGCTTCTCCGCGAAGGAATCCGACGCGTCGTTCTCGCGTTCGACGTCGAAGGTCATTTCATCTGGGGGGTCACCGCGAGCATCCTCCGCTCGTTCGTTGCGACGATCGCAACGTGAGAACTCGCCCCACCGAATGACCTCCCGCACCGCCCCGCAACGTCTCCGCACCGGCACCGCTCGCGAACGCGCTGCCGACGTGCTCGTTCGCGTCGAGTCCGAGTCCGCGTTCGCCGCCGCCGCACTCGATGCCGCGCTCGACCGCGCACCCGCGCTCGCCGCCTCGGATCGCGGCCTGGCGACCGAGATCGTGTACGGCGTCTTGCGTACCGCGCCCGCGCTCGACGCCGCCCTCGCGCGCCATGCCACTCGCGAAGGCTCCCTCGCGAAGCTCGACCCGTACACCCGCGCGGTGCTCCGCATCGCGGCCTATCAAATCCTCGCGCTCGCTCGCGTCCCCGTTCGCGCAGCCGTGCACGAAGCCGTCGGCTCGTTGAAGCGCGATCGCTCGCCCGGCCTCGGCGGATTCGCCAATGCGCTGCTTCGCAAGGTCGCGACCGAACGCATCGAGCCGCTCGACGAAGCCGCGCGCGAACGGCTCGCACTCGCCGCAGTTCCGCGTGACGTGTTCGCGGCCGTCGCTGCGTGCCTGGGCAGTGAGGACGATGCGCGCTCGGCACTCGCCGCGATGCTCGGTGCGCCGCCTCCCGCGGTAGTTCGCGCGAACCCCGCCCGCATCACGCGCGATGCACTCGCCACGCGGCTCGCGAGCGAACTGCCCGGCGCATCGATCGAAGCTGGCGCGCTCTCGCCGCTCGCGTTGCGCATTCGTGGAGGGAGCGACCTCGCGAAGATCCCGTCGTTCGCAGAAGGGCTCTTTGCTTCACAGGAAGAAGGCGCGCAGGCCATCGCGCTCGCGAGCGGCGTGCGGCCCCGCCATGCGGGGCGCCAATCAAGCGCGGGCCGCGGCGGGAAAAACCCGGTTCGAGCGCCGCAGCAAGCGGGCCGCGGGCTGCTTCACGCGATCGAGATGTACCCCGAGAAAGTGAAGCGCATCGACGACGAGATCGATCGACTCGGCTTGCGCAGCGACACGCTCGCGTTTGCCACCGCAGCGGCCGATCTCACCCGCGGGTTCGGCGCGCTCGCCAAAGCAGTTCCCGCGAGCGGCTACGACGTGGTGTTGCTCGATGCGCCCTGCTCGGGTCTCGGAACGCTCGGGCGCCGCCCGGACATCCTTGCGCGTGCGAGCGGGCGATTGCTCGCACATGACGAAAGCGACGACGTCGTGACCCCCGCCAGCGGCCCGCAACGCGTCAGCCTTCCCGATCTGCAGCGCGCCATCCTCGATGCCGTCGCGCCGCGAGTGGCAGTCGGGGGAACGTTGGTCTACGCGGTGTGCACGCTCACGCGTGACGAAGGCGACGCGCAGATCGAGTCGTTCCGCGCACGCCACCCCGGGTTCACGCCGCTCGATGCAGGCGACGACGTACCGGCCGCGCTTCGCGGGTGGCGCGTCATCCTCCGCCCCGACCGCGACGGCACCGATGGCTTTCAATGCTTTCGGATGCGCCGCACCGCTTGAAACACGCCTCGAACGAACTTCGCCGCGGACACGTACGAAGACCTTGACTCTCGCGTTTGCGCGAGTATGTTCCACCCCCTTAATTCGGGGCGTAGCGCAGCCTGGTAGCGCACTCGGTTCGGGACCGAGGAGTCGGAGGTTCAAATCCTCTCGCCCCGACCACAAAAGGCCGCTCGAAAGGGCGGCCTTTTTGGTTTCTCCTACCCATCGCGCCGCGGGGTCACGAGCGCATCCTTCGGCGCCGTCATCCGCGCGGTGATTCGCGCTGCCATCTCGCGACTGAACATCCCGGCGAACCACGACGTCACGCGATTGCCGACGCCGTTCACTGCGGTTGCCTTGCCCGCGGCGAAACCATCGAGCCCATCGCGCACCACATCCTCGGGGCGCGCCTTCTTCGTACCCGCCGCTGCCGCCTCGCCCGAGCGTTCGAAGAACGGCGTGTCGGTCGCGCCCGGGACGAGCGCCATCACACGCACGCCGCGTTCGCGATACTCCGCCCACAGCGCCGCGCTGAACGAGAGCACGAACGACTTCGTCGCGCCGTACACCGCCATGTACGGCACCGGCGTGAGACCCGCCATCGACGCGACCTGGATGAAGCCGCCCTGTCGCCGCTCGATCATGGGCAGGAACACATGGGTGAGTTCGACGAGCGCACCCACGTTGAGATCGATCTCGTCGCGCTGCGATGCGCGTGGCAGTTCTTCGAAGCGCCCGTGCAACCCGAATCCGGCGTTGTTCACCAGCACATCGATCTCGAGTCCCTTCGCGGCGACTGCTTCGTAGACGCGCCCTGCCGCACCGTTCGCGGCGAGGTCGGCCGCGATCACGTGCGCACTTCCGATCTCGGCGGCGAGGCGCGCGAGCTTGTCCTCGCTGCGTGCGACCAGCACCACGGAAGCGCCGCGCTGCACCAACTGCCGTGCGAACTCGGCGCCGATTCCCATCGACGCCCCGGTGATCAGGACCGTCTTTCCTGCGAACTCGAATCGTTTCATGGCGTGCAATCTTGCCTTCGTGCCGGTGCCCGTCAACGCGCATCCCTGCTACGCTGTTTCCCATCCATGCAAATCAATGCCGGCGCCACGCTTCCATCGTGGGACGACCTGCGAGTCCTGCTCGCGCTCCATCGACACGGAAGCTTTCTCGCGGCCGGCAAGGCGCTCGCGGTGTCGACGTCCACGACGGCCCGACGCATCGAAGCACTGGAACGCGCGCTCGGACGACCGCTGGTTCACCGCACCACGGGGGGCACGCTTCTCGAGCCGGAAGCGAAACCGCTGATCGCACTGGCCGAGCAACTCGAACTCGGGCTCGATGCGCTCCGCCGCGACGATGCACGCGACGCGCTCGCCGGCACGGTGCGCATATCGCTCAGCGAAGGGTTCGTGCGACCGGTCACCCAACGGCTCGCGGAACTTCGCCGCGCTCACCCCTCGCTGCATCTCGAAGTGCTCTCCGAGACGCGCCGCGTGGATCTCGCGCGTCGCGAGGCGGACATCGGGATTCGCACCGGCCGCTCGACGTCGCGCGCGTTGGTCGAGCGATTGGTCGCGCGCGCACCGAGCAGCCTCTTCGCAGCCGCGGGCTACGTCGAACGGCGTCTGCAGACCCCGTCGCTGAAAACCTCCGACCTCGCGCGACACGATTGCATCGGATGGGAGGGCGCGTTCGCGAAGGCGCCGCCGATGAACTGGCTCGAGAGTCACGGCGCGAAGCGGTTCGTGTTCCGCTCGAATTCGTACCACGCGATTCTCGAGGCCACGCTGCAAGGCCAGGGGATCGCCATGTTGTCGGATCCGGGCGTTCGGCATCTGCAGGGCCTCGTACGCCTCGATGTTGATGCCGCGCTGCCC
>CBIHQZ010000256.1:0-7934 GCA_966212315.1 uncultured Myxococcales bacterium | reverse complement strand
GGCATCGGGTGCCCGGCGGGTGAACCCGCGGCAACGCTTCCGAAGCCTCACCTTCGTGAGGCTCGCGATGACCGCGATACGCGCGCGACCGCGAGAGTCAGAGAGTCAGAGAGTCAGAGAGACCGTGGTGGCGCGTCGCGACGTGCCGGCGGCATCGGGTGCCCCGAATCGATCGCGAGCCATCCCGGACCCGCGCTACCGTGTCCGCCGATGACGCATCTTCGCGAGGACGCGGCGCCGTTCCGTTCGCCCGATGAACCCGCCCCGATCGAGACGGTGTTCTCGGTCGGCGCTGGCGAGAGTCGGCGTCGCGAGATCGTCTTCCTGCTCGTCGGTGCCCTCCTCGTGCTGTTCGCGATGCTGCAGATCGTGGGCTTCCTCGAGATGAAGCATCCGCACCTCGTGGCGGTACTCCCGGATCTGCGATCCGACGATGCGGACGATCCGAAGTTGACCGCCGTCGCGGTCGCGCTGGAGATCATCGGGCTCGTCCTCGCCACGAGAAGCCTGCTCGCGCTCGTCCTGCCGTTCGTCGTCGTGACGGGCACCCTCGAGTCACTCCGCTCGCGCAATCGCTTCGTCGATCGAGCGCATACGAACTACTGGTTCTGGGAGATTCGAGCGGCGCGAGCGCGGTGGTGGCTACGCACCGAGCGGGCGCCCGAACTCGCGCGGCGGATGCGGGTCGACGATCACGTGCGCATCACGTCCCGGCGCGTGTCACGGGCGATCGTGCGGATCGAGCGAATCGCGAACGGCGCGGCGCCGCGGTAGGGACGCGGTGGCGAGAGAGACTCAGAGAGCCGGAGAGCCAGAGAGTCTGTGGTGGCACGTCGTGACGTGCCGGCGTCATCGCGTCCCCCACCGGGCTCTTCGATCACGATCACGATCACGAGGAAGAAGGCAGCACGATCGGAGGGGAACGCTTCGTCCGCGAGGTGACGTACAACACGGCGATGACTACCCGCGCGGGTGACCTTCGATCCCTCCGTGTCGGCGCGCTCTGCGTCGCGCTCACCGCCGCCGGATGCGGTGCCGCGAATCACACTGCGACAGCCGCCGCGCCCTCCGCGCCCGAGCGCGTGCACATCGCGGTGAACGGCAATCGCGCCCTCGATGCCGCGGCGATCACGGCCGCGCTCGATGACGAACGCGATGCCCTCGTCGACCGCACCAGCGGTGCGATCGATCCCGCGCATGCGAGTGCCGCACGCAACGCGCTGTTGCGCGCGTACTTCGATCACGGGCTCGTCGAAGCCGAAGTCGACGCGCCGACTGCTGCCAGCGCGCGCAGCGACGGCACCTACGACGTCGCGTTCGTCGCGCGCGAAGGCGAGCCCTACCGCTTCGGCATGATGCGCGTACTCGAGACCGCCGCGGACGGCACCGAGGTCGAGGTGCTGGGCGGGCGCGAATCGTTACGCGCGGCGATGCGCGCCCAGTCCGGGTCGCCGTTCGATCGGGGCCTCCTCGCGCACGACATGCTCGGCATGCAATCGCGCTATCGCGAGGCCGGTTACGCTTTCGCCGACATCTCCCCCAATGTCGAAGTGCATCGCGACCGGCACGTCGCGGACGTGGCGCTGACGATCCACCGCGGGCCGCTCGCACACATCGGGTCGGTTCGCTTCGTGGGGTTGCAACGCGTGGCAGAAGGTGCGGCCCGCGCGCGTGTGCAACTGCACGCCGGCGACGTGTTCCACGAAAGCGCGCTCACCCGAACGCACGACGAGCTGATGCGGATGAACGCGTTCTCGTCGGTCGAACTCGACGCACAGCCAGGCGCCGATCACCCCGACATAGCGGACGTCACGATCACCGTGCGCGAACAGCCGTGAGAGCGGCTCCGTAACCGCAGTCCGCTTCCTCGCGTACGCTGTCTCCGATGCCCGCTTCACAACGCCCGCACCCGGCGCGACTCGCGGTGCTGCTCGTGCTTCTCGCCGGAGCGCTGGTGGCGTGGCACTACCGCGAGCCGATTCGCGATCGCATCCGTCACGAGCGTCTCGATGTCGAAGCGATGCGCGGCAGCGCGACCCCCGACCTCCCGGATCTACCTACGCTCGACGGACGACCGGTGTCTCTCGCGGCGCTGCGCGGGCGCGTGGTGCTGCTGCACTTCTGGACGTTCGCGTGTTCGAACTGCGAGCACATGCAGCCGCGCTATCGCGAATGGAACGAACGCTTCGCCGCGCGCGGGCTCTCGGTCGTCGGCGTGCATTCACCCGAGACGCTGCGCGAACAGGATCGCTACCAGCTCGAACGCTACGCGGCGCGCGAGCAGATCCGCTGGCCGATCGTGATCGATCGCGACTTCGAAGCGTGGCACCGGTTTCACGTGCAGGCGTGGCCGACGGTGATTCTCATCGATCGACACGGGACGATCCGCGCGGTGCACGTGGGCGATCACATGAACGACAGCATCGAGCGCGAGATCGAGGGCTTGTTGCGGGGGTGAGGGAATCGTCGACGCCGTCACACCCGTTGTCGTCGACCTCGACGTGAACGTGGACTTAGACCCGCGCTTTGACGGTGTGGGCGACAACCCAGGCGCAACCGTGAGAGCTGCTCGCGGGGCCACGCGGTAGGCCTCCGCTCTCGCTACGAGCAACCCGCGGTCGGTCACTGCGCGACCCACTCCCTCTTGCGCACGCGGGTCACCAGTGGCGATCTCTCCGCCGCGCGACTGCTTGTCGCGTGGCTTCACTCGGAGGAACGAAATCACATGCGTACCCGCACCGGATCGATCGCACTCACTTCGCTCTCTCTCGTCGCCCTCTCGTTCGGTGCCTCCGCGCAGACGCGAACTCCCGCCGCACCGCATGTCCACCCGCATCTCACCGCGAGCCCTGTGCCGGCCGCATCGAGCGCACCCGCGAACACCTCGCGCGAGACCATGCTCCTGGATCCGAACAACGCGCCCGAGTCCCTTCGCATCACGCTTCCCGGCGTCGCCAACGGCGTCATCGCGCAGGAGAGCGCATTCGGCGGGATGGGCTGCACCGGGCAGAATCGCGCGCCGCGCATCACGTGGTCGGGTGCGCCTGCGGGGACGCGCTCGTTCGTCATCGTCGTGCACGATCCCGATGCGCCCACCGGCGTCGGCTTCTTCCACTGGCTCGTCGCGAATCTCCCCGCGACCACCACCGAGCTTCCCCTCGGCGGCGCGCTCCCCGCGGGCGCGATGCAGACGCAGACCGACTTCGGCATGGCGGGCTACGGCGGGCCGTGCCCACCGCCAGGCGAGAATCATCGCTACGTGTTCACCGTATACGCGCTCGATGTGCCGCGTCTCGAACTCGCGCCGACGGCTTCGGGCGCTCTCATTCGATTCATGGTGCGCGGCCACACGCTCGCACTCGGTCGCGCGGTCGCCACGTATCGTCGGCCGTAGGGTCGTGCCAGCGGAGCTGTCGCCGCGCCGAGACCGATATTGCGTCCGACCCGCAGGCTGACAGACTCGCGCTGTCATGCCCGGCGATCGACGCAACGACCCCGAAGTCGAAGCGCTCTACGCATCGGCGCCGGATCGCGTGCGTGCAGAGATCATCAACGGCGTCGTCATGATGAGCCCGCGCCCGCACACGCGGCACTCGTTCGCCACGTCCAGACTCGGTGCGGTGCTCGTGTCGAAGTTCGACATCGACACACCCGGCCCCGGCGGCGGTTGGATCATTCTCGACGAGCCGAACTCGACCGCGGGCCCGGACCCGACAAGCTCGGACCCGACCTCGCCGGGTGGCGCCAGAAACATGCCTTCCCCGCCGAATGCGGCGGAGATCACGCTCGGGCCGGATTGGATCTGCGAAGTGCTCTCGCCATCGACCGAGGTGATCGATCGCTCGGCGATGATGACCATCTACGTACGCGAAGGCGTCGGGCACGTGTGGCTCGTGGATCCCGTGGTCGAGGTCTCTGCGCACAGCGCCCGTGCGCTGCGCCCCGCGGGGACGTTTCGCGGTGATGCGGTCGCGCGGGTCGCGCCGTTCGAGGTGGTGGAGATCTCGCTCGGCGCGCTCTGGATCGAGTGACGATCGCGGCGCCGCCTGGGCGTGGCCGTGGACGTAGCCCTGGACCCACTGGTTTCAGACAGGGAGCGCAATGGGTTCAGGGCGACGGCCAGGACCAGGCGCAGAAAGAGATGCGCGGAGACTCCCAGAGCGGTCGAAACAACGGTGGAGTCGAAGTCCACGTTCACGTCGAAGACAACGACTCGGTCGGCGCGAGGACGGCAACGCTCACGTTCCGAACCCCTTCCGAATCGGCCCCCGCCGTCGCAGACTCACCGCCTCATGTTCAACGCGATCCCCAACGTTCCCCTTCCGACCAACGAGCCCGTCCTCGGCTATGCGCCCGGTTCGCCCGAACGCGCGCTGCTCAAGAAGACCCTCGCCGAGATGGCTTCGCAGACGCTCGAGCTGCCGCTGGTGATCGGCGGCAAGGACGTGCGCACCGGATCGTTCGGCGAGGCGCGCTGCCCGCACGAGCACAGCAAGGTGCTGGCAAAGTTTCACAAGGCCGGGGCGAAAGAAGTCGAACTCGCGATCGCCGCTGCACGCGACGCGCATGGCCCCTGGTCGCGAATGCCGTGGACCGAACGCGCCGCCGTGTTCCTGCGCGCGGGCGAGCTTCTCGCCGGGAAATACCGCCCGATTCTCAATGCCGCGACCATGCTCGGTCAGAGCAAGACCGCGCATCAGGCCGAGATCGACGCGGCCTGCGAGATGGTCGATTTCTTCCGCTTCAACGTCTCGTTCATGACCCGCATCCTGCGCGAGCAGCCCGAGAGCCTGCCCGGGACGTGGAACATGCTCGAGGCGCGTGCGCTCGAAGGCTTCGTCTTCGCGGTCACGCCGTTCAACTTCACCAGCATCGCCGGCAATCTCCCGACCGCACCCGCGCTCATGGGGAACACCGTCGTGTGGAAGCCCGCCAGCAGCGCGGTCTACAGCGCGCACTTCATCATGGAGCTGCTGCGCGAAGCGGGGCTTCCCGATGGCGTGATCAACCTGGTCTACGGCTCGGGCGGCACCGTGGGTGATCCGGTGCTCGCGAGCCCGGAGTTCGCGGGGCTGCATTTCACCGGCTCGACCGGCGTGTTCAACGACATGTGGAACACGATCGCGAAGAACATCTCGCACTACCGCAACTACCCGCGCGTCGTCGGCGAGACGGGCGGCAAGGATTTCATCTTCGCGCATGCGAGCGCCGATCTCGACGCACTCGCGGTGGCGATCGTGCGTGGCGGCTTCGAGTTCCAGGGGCAGAAGTGCTCGGCTGCCAGCCGCATCTACGTGCCCGATTCGATCTGGCCGGCGGTGCGCGAGCGCGTGGTGGCGATGCTGAAGGAAGTGAAGGTCGGCGACCCGGCGGACTTCCGGAACTTCATGGGCGCGGTGATCGACAAGGGCGCCTTCCGCGATCACACCGGGTACATCGAACACGCCAAGAAAGAGCCGGGGAACTACTCGTTCGTGCACGGCGGCGAGTACTCGGACGCGCAGGGATATTTCATCCAGCCGACGCTGATCGAGTCGAAGGACCCGAAGAGCAAGCTGATGAGCGAAGAGATCTTCGGGCCGGTGGTGACGCTGCACGTGTATCGCGAGAGCGAGTACGCGCAGGCGCTGGCGACGTGCGAGCAGACCTCGCCGTACGCGCTCACGGGTGCGGTGTTCGCGCGCGATCGCAAGGTGATCCAGAACGCCGCGGATGTGCTGCGCTACGCGGCCGGCAACTTCTACATCAACGACAAACCGACGGGCGCGGTCGTCGGGCAGCAGCCCTTCGGCGGCGCGCGCGGGTCGGGCACCAACGACAAGGCCGGGAGCATTCTGAATCTGTTGCGATGGGTCTCGCCGCGCGCAGTGAAAGAGACCCTCGCGCCGCCGACGTCGTTCCAGTACCCGTTCATGCGCGAGGCGTGAGCACCTTCGATCGATTGCGTCCTTCGACTCCGCCTCGCAGACTCGGTGCTTCGCTCAGGATGACCGGGCGCGGAGCGCGTCTTGCGCTCGCTCTTGGTGAGCTTGTCGAACCACGCTCTCACACGCGGCCCGCGCTCAGATGAACGGGCACTGATCGATCGGTCGCGCGCAGTACGACGACTGCGTCTCCGCCCAGCAGCACTGCCGGCGCAATTGCGGGCACACCAGCGTGCACGAACCGCAATGGTCGGGACTGGTGAGATCGGTCTCGCACCCGTCGGACGGGTTGCCGTTGCAGTCGGCATGATTGTCGTCGCACACCATCGTGCAGGTCGAACCGCTGCAGCCGACCGACTGCGCACCGAACGCCGAGCACACCCGCCCGCACGCACCGCAGTTGTTCGGGTCACTGTCGATCCTCGACTCGCAACCATCGCCCACCAGACCGTTGCAGTTCGCGTAGCCACCGACGCACGAGTCGACACCGCACACGCCGCCGCTGCAGATCGCCGCGCCATTGGCGATCGAACATCCATTGCCGCACGCGCCGCAGTTGCCGAGGCTCCGCGACAGGTCGGTCTCGCAGCCGTTGCCGGCGTTGCCATCGCAGTTGCCGAAGCCGCCGTTGCAGCCGCCGAACTGACACGAGCCGCCGCTGCATCCGGCGCTCGCGTTCGCGAAGCTGCAGCCGTTGCCGCACGCGCCGCAGTTGCCCGGGTCGTTGCCGAGCGGTGTTTCGCAGCCGTTGCCCGCGTTGCCGTCGCAATTGCCGAACCCGCTCACGCACGCGCCGAGCGAGCACGAACCGCCGCTGCACTGCGGCGAGGCGTTGCCGAACGAACAGACATTTCCGCACGAACCGCAGTTGTTCGGATCGTTCGAGAGACTCGTCTCGCAACCATTGCCCGCGTTGCCGTCGCAGTTGCCGGTGCCCGCGCCGCATGTCGACGCCATGCACGTTCCGCCCGCGCAGATCTGACCCGCCGCGCAGGCATTGCCGCACGCGCCACAATGGCTGGTGCTGCTCGCGAGAAGCGTTTCGCAGCCGTCGTCGGCGATGCTGTTGCAGCTTGCGTAGCCGGCCGCGCATGCGCCGAGATTGCAGCCGCCGTTTGTGCACATCGCCCCCGCGTGCGCGAACGAGCACGCATTCGGGCAGGTGCCGCAGTGGGCGGGATCGGTGAGCAGGCTCGCTTCGCATCCGTTCGTCGGATCGCCGTCGCAATCGCCGAAGCCCGCACTGCACACGATTCCGCACGCGCCGCCCGAACACGTGGGCATCGCGTGGGGCGGTGCCGGGCATGGTGAACACGCTGCGCCGCAACTCGCGGTGCTTCCATCGCTCACGCACTGCGCGCCGCAACGATGAAAGCCGGTGTCGCATACGAGCTGGCACGCGCCGCTGGTGCACGTCGCGCGGCCATTGGTCGCCGCGGGGCAGATCGTGTCGCAGCCGCCGCAATGGTTCGGATCCGAGTCGACGTTCACGCACGACGAGGTGCAGGTCATCGATCCGGCCGCGCACGATGCAACGCAGGTGGCGGCACCGCCGCTCAACGCGCAGAGCGGTGTGGTTCCGCTGCAATGATTGCCGCACGTGCCACAGGTGGCCGCGGTGTCGAGGCGCGCTTCGCAGCCGTTGGTGCTGTTGCCGTCGCAATCACCGAAGCCGCTGCGACACGCGATGCCGCAGGTGCCGGTCGTGCAGACCGCCGCCGCGTTCGTAGCTCCCATGCATTCGGTCGAGCAGGTGCCGCAGTGGGTTTCGTCGCCGCCGAGATCGACCTCGCAGCCGGTCGCGACGTTGTGGTCGCAATCGCCGAACCCGATGGCGCACGTGAGCGCGCACATTCCCGCGCTACAGGCCGGCGTGCCGTTCGGCCCCGCGGTGCACACGATCCCGCAGCCGCCGCAGTTCGACGCGTCGCCACGGACGTCGACACACGCGCCGCCGCACAGCACGCGACCGGCGGGGCACACGCCGCCGTCGGGAAGGATCACGTCGGT
>CBIHQZ010000255.1:0-7938 GCA_966212315.1 uncultured Myxococcales bacterium | reverse complement strand
AACTGCGTCGGATGCGGGCCGCGCACAGGCAACGCGGCCACGCGGCGAGGCGCGAACGTCCTCGTGCCGATGCAGGTCGACAACACGTGGGGCGGTGTCCCGAACCCCTCGAACGTGCCGTCGTTGCTTTCGTACTTCGACAACGTGTGTACGTCGAACATCGAAGTGCAGGCCGTCGGCAATACGCCGATCAACGGCTCGCTGCGCGACATGCAGCGCTACTTCTCGGTCGGCTGGACGAATCCCGACAACGCCGCGATCACTTATCCGTCACCGCTCAACTCGATGGATCGTCCGTGTCGTTCGGTGAACGTGTTGCTCATCACCGACGGCGACGAGACGTGCGACACGCAGGCCGACGCGGTCGCAGCTGCGACGGCGCTCAACGCCGGCGTGACAGTCGGAGGCAACACCTTCCGCGTCCGTACCTTCACCATCAACTTTGCCGGCGGCTCGCAAGCCAACACCGACGCCATCGCGGCAGCGGGCGGGACGACGGCGTCGTACTTCGCGACGAACGAGACGCAGTTGTCGATCGCGATGTCGACCATCGTCTCGAGCGCGACGCGACCCGAGACCTGCGACAACACCGACAACAACTGTAACGGCTGCACGGACGAAGGTTTCAATCACTACTGCAACGTCCCTCGGACCGGCACCGCCTGCTGCATGTGGGCGACGGCTGCGCAGCGCAACACCTGCCTCACGACGTTCCGTGCGTCGATCACGCCGGCGAATCCGAGCGGCAACACGACACTGCTTCCGTGCACCACGCCGGCGCAGCAAGCGCAGCCCGCGTCGTGGCTCTGCTTCGATCCAGGCGACGTCTGCGACAACGTCGACAACAACTGCAACGCCGGGGTCGACGAAGGTGCCCGTCGCTGTGGGTTGCCGTTGCATTGCCCGATCATGGAGACCTGCAACGGTCTCGACGACGATTGCGACGGTCTCGTCGACGATGGCGGCGTGTGCGGCACGTGCATCGTCGCGCCGGAAATCTGTGACGGATGCGACAACGACTGTGACGGCATCGCGGACAACGGCATTGCCCCGATCTCGTGTGGCCTGACGACGCCGGCGAATTGCACGGGTACGCAGACGTGTGCGCCTCGCGTCGTGCCGCGCGGAACGTGTGTCGCGGGCGGCGGATGGTCGGCTTGTTCGAACACCCCGGCGCCCGAGACGTGCGACAACCTGGACAACGACTGCAACGGCATCATCGACGACGGCATTCCTGCGGCGACCTGCGAGATCGCGCCCGGGCTCGTGTACGGCGGGAACAGCCGCTGCCGGCGCGGTACGCAAACGTGCGGTGGCATGTGCATGGGCGCGGTCGGCCCCGGACCGGAAGTCTGCGACGGCGTCGACAACGATTGCGACGGGATGACCGACGAGGACATCTCGGGCATCGGTGCGCCGTGCTGCGCGTTCGGTGCACTGTGCGGAACTGGCATCTGCACCGCGGGCACATTGATGTGCGCCGGGGGCACCAGTTCGTGCGTCGGCGGAACGGGCCCGGTGCCGGAGACCTGCAACGGAGCCGACGATGATTGCAACGGCACCGTCGACGACATGGTTCCCGCCGGCGGTTCGTGCGGCAGTGCGGTCGGCGCGTGCCACACCGGTTCGTACGTGTGTCGCGCCGGCAACTACGTTTGCGAAGGCGCAACGTTCGGCATGCCCGAGACGTGCAACGGCATCGACGACGACTGCAACGGCGTGGTCGACGACGGCAACCCGGGCGGCGGCGCTCCGTGCGCGATGGACAGCGATGGCGGCGTGCTCTGTTCGGCGGGAACGATTCGTTGCCGCATGGGTGCGCTCGTCTGCGAAGGCGGACGCATCGGCGCTGCCGAAGTCTGCAACTGCATGGACGACAATTGCGACGGCGCCATCGACGAAGACCCGAACGGCACGCTGTGCGCGGGCGGCGGACGTTGCATCGACTGCTCGTGTCGCACGCCGTGCCGCAATACCGAGTTCCCGTGCAGCATCGGGTTCCGTTGCGATCAATCCGAAGGCGGCACCGGGTTCTGCGTGCCGGATCTCTGCGGCGCCGTGATGTGCCCGGTCGATCAGGTGTGTCGCGACAATCGCTGCGTCGATCCCTGCGACGGCGTGTCGTGCCCGATGGGGCAGTCGTGCCGCGGTGGCTCGTGCTTCCAGAACGACTGCTACCTGGTGGGATGCGCGGCGGGGCAGCTCTGCCGACGGGGCGTGTGTGCGGCGGATCCTTGCGCGACGGTGACGTGCGGGGACGGCCAGTTCTGCCGCGAAGGAATGTGCGTGCGCTCGTGCGCGGGCGTGGCGTGCGATTCGGGACAGTCGTGCCGTGATGGCGTTTGCACTGCGGACCCGTGCGCCTCCATCACGTGCCCGAGCGGTCAGCGTTGCGCAGCGGGAACCGGTCTCGATGCCGGTACGGGCTGCGTGGCGGACCCGTGCACGAACGTCGGATGCGGCGCTGGGAGGATCTGCTCTGCAGGCGGATGCATCGATGATCCGTGCACCGGCGTCGTGTGCCCGGGCACCAACATCGCCTGTGCAGCGATCAACGGCGTCGCGCAATGCGGCGTGGCTGCGCCCGGCACACCGGGCGGCGGGCGTGATCGCGGCGTGGTGGCTGGCGGTGGCGGGTTCGGCTGCGCGGTCTCGCGCACCGGACAGGGTACGAACGGATCGCGCGAGTGGCTCGGCCTCTTTGCGCTCGTGGCAGCCGCGGTGATGTTCCGCTCGCGTCGGCGTCGCCTCGCACCGGTGACGTCCGTGAAGAGCGGGGCGGCCGTGGCGCTTGCGGCGCTCGTCGGCGTATCGAGCGGATGCCGCCTCGAGCCGTACTGCTTCAACTGCAGCAATGACGGCAGTGTTCAGCCAGACACCAGCACACCAGATGTGCGCGACGTGCCCGCCATCCCCGTCGACTCACCCATTCTCTGCGAAGGCGGCGGGTCGACGGAGACGTGCGACGGCATCGACAACAACTGCAATGGCACCGTCGACGAAGGGTTCGATCTCCAGACCGACGTTCGCAATTGCGGTGCGTGCAATCGCGCGTGTCAGCCTTCGCATGCCGCCGGCGAGTGCCGCATGGGCGCGTGTACGGTCGCGGCGAATGGCTGCGACGTGGGGTGGCTCGATCTGAACGGGCGGCCGGACGACGGCTGCGAATACGAGTGCACCCCGAGCGGCGCCGAAGTGTGCGACGGCCGCGACAACGATTGCGACGGGATGACCGACGAGGGATTCGACACGCTCAGCGATCCGACCAACTGCGGCATGTGCACGAACGTCTGCCGCTTCGACAACGCGGTGGCTGCCTGTGTGAACGGTACGTGCGGGATGGCGGCGTGTGCGGTCGGCTTCCTCGATCTCGACTCGAACCCTGCGAACGGCTGCGAGTACGCGTGCACGCCGAGCGGGGCCGAGGTTTGCGACGGTCGCGACAACGACTGCAACGGAACGGTCGACGACGGATTCAATCTGATGACCGACCTCGCGAACTGCGGGGCTTGCGGGCGTGCGTGTGCGCTGCCCGGCGCGACGTCCGCTTGCACGATCGGCCGCTGCACCATCGCGGCGTGCATGGGTGGGTTCCGTGACCGCGACGGCAATCCCGACAACGGTTGCGAGTGGGCCTGCGGCGCGGCCGACGGCACCACGTCGCCGGAAGTCTGCGATGGCCGCGACAACAACTGCGACGGCACCGTCGACGAAGGGTTCGACACGCAGAGTGACATCGCGAACTGCGGCATGTGCGGGATGCGATGCGGCCCGCCCGGTGGCAACGCGAACTACACGTGCGACATGGGAACGTGCCGTTTCCGCGGGTGCGCGCCGAACTTCTACGACCTCAACGGCGATGGCGTGTGTGAGTACGCGTGCATGTTCCGATCGTCGGCCGAGGCGTGCAACGGGCGCGACGACAACTGCAACGGCATGATCGACGAGAACGTGACGCCGCCGAGCCCGACTGCAGTGTGTGGTGTTGCTCCCGGCGCGCGCACGCCCGAATGCACGACCGGAGTAACGGTCGCGTGCACCGGCGGGGCGTGGCGATGCACGTTCCAGGCGGGCGTATGCAGCGGGGGCTGCGCGGGCGCTACCGAGGTGTGCGACACGCTCGACAACAACTGCGACGGGCGTGTGAACGAAAACGTTCCGACCTACGGTCAGCCGTGCGCGAGCGACGACGGACTCCCTGCTCCCGGCGATGGCGCGTGCCGAACGACCGGAACGCTCGTGTGCAACGGCGCGAACGCGGTGCGCTGCAGCGCGACGCGAGCGAACTGCTCGACGCTCGCAGGCGGATGCACCGAGGTCTGCGACGGCATCGACAACGACTGCGACGGGCTCGTCGACGAGACGTTCGCGAATCGTGGGACGAACGCGGCGAACTTCGTGCGCCCGGCCGTCACGCACACGGCCGCGAACGTTTGGATCTACTCGTACGAAGCGAGCCGCCCGCGCGCGACGAACACGATGCCCGGCATCGGCAACGGCTACTACTGCGCTGCGGGCGACACGTCGGCACTGTGCAGCGACGCGACCATTCCCGCGGCGCCGGCCGGCACGACGCTCGATCGCACCGCGGCCTGCTCGGTCCCCAACCGGATTCCGTGGTTCAACGTTCGCCCGAACGAAGCGCAGCAGACCTGCCGCGCGATGGGCGGGCATCTCTGCACGACGGTCGAATCGCAAACGGCCTGCGGCGCGACCGCGTCGTGTTCGTGGGGATACGCACCGCGCGGTGCGGCGTGTACGTCGGTCGCGACCGCCGCGAAGTACTGCAACCTCGGACCGTACGACTTCAACACCGCCGCCGCGGGCGACCAGGATGGTCTCCTGGTCGGTGGCTCCGCGCTCCTGGCGAACTGCTACGCGGACTGGTCCACGCTGCAGGGCAACACCGCGGCGACCAGCCGCATCTACGACATCACGGGCAACCTTCGCGAGATCACGGTCTCGGGATCGAACACGTATCCGCTGATGGGCGGGAGCTTCGTCTCGCCGGTCGAGTCGGGCGCGACGTGCAGCACGACGTTCTACACCGTCGACCAGACCTATCAGTACTTCGACACCGGCTTCCGCTGCTGCTTCAGCGCGGATCCGACGCTCTGATCAACTGATCGAGCCTCACTGCTCGAGCGCGTTCGTCGCCGCGGCGCGAACGCGTTCGTCCGCGTCGTTGCCGGCCGCTTCGAGCGCCTGGCGCGCGGCTTCGTCACTGCGCGCGCCGAGCAATCCGAGCACGATGCACGCGGTCTCTCGCACCCGCGGATCCGCGTCGTTGGCGAGCGCGCCGACGATCGCAGCGGTCGCATCGGCGTGGGGAGGGGTGATGGCGCCGAGGCCGTGAACCGCGCCCGAGCGCACGAACGGATTCGTGTGGGTGAGTGCCTTGCGTAGTTCGGGCAGCGCGCGGATACCGAGTTCACCGAGCGCCCGTCCCGCCTTGGGTGTGTTGCGTCCGAGACCGAGCCGGCGTGCGCGCTGTGCGAGTTCTTCGTCTTGCTTCGAGGCCATGTTGGATGCGCCGGACGCTAACACGTCGGATCACGAGCCGATCGCAGTAGAGTCCGCGAATGACGGTGCAACGATGCTCGTGGGCTTCGGGCGACGACCCGCTCTATCGCCGCTATCACGACGAGGAATGGGGGGTGCCCGTGCGCGACGATCGGGTGCTCTTCGAGTTCCTCGTGCTCGAAGGTGCGCAAGCGGGGCTCAGCTGGATCACCGTGCTCCGCAAGCGCGAGCGGTATCGCGCGCTCTTCGCGCAGTTCGATCCAGCGAAGGTCGCGCGCTTCGACGAGGCGCGCGTCGCGAAGATCCTCGAAGACCCTGGCATCGTGCGCAATCGATTGAAGGTCGCGGGCACGGTGAAGAACGCGAAGGCATTTCTCGCCGTGCAGAAAGAGTTCGGGAGTTTCTCGGCGTACCTGTGGCGCTTCGTCGATGGCGCGCCCGTGCAGAACCGACGGCGCGCCGGATCCGTGCCTGCGACCACCGACGTGTCCGATGCGCTGAGCAAGGATCTCAAGAAGCGCGGGTTCACCTTCGTCGGCTCGACGATCATGTACGCGTTCATGCAAGCGGTCGGAATGGTGAACGACCACGTCACGACCTGCTTCCGGCACGACGAAGTGGCGCGATTGCCGAAGTGAACGGCGGGCGGTGAAGTCCCGAGTGCCAACGCAGATCGCAACGGGTACCCTCGCGTCGTCATGATCGACTCACCCGTTCACGCGCCGGTGACGCAATGAGCCGCTACGACGCGATGCGCGCGAAGCTGTTCGCAACCGTCTTCGAAGGCCCCGATGCCTCGCTCGATCGCGCCACGCGCGCAGCCATCGCGAGCGACCGTGCGGTACCCGCAGCGCTTGCCGAGTTCGTCGCGAAGGTCCATCGGCACGCCTATCGGGTGACCGACGAAGAGATCACTGCGTTGCTCGCGCAGGGCTACACCGAGGATCAACTGTTCGAAGCCATCGTCGTGGCTTCCATCGGCGCGTCGAAGCGCCAGTTCGACGCCGCCCGTGCGGCGATCGGAGCGAAACGATGAGACTGCGCCGAGTCGAAAACGGTCACCGGTTCGTCGCGAAGTTCAAGCTCACGATGATGCGGCTGGTCTCGCGTCGCGATCCGCCCGACGTCGTGAAGACGGTGCTGTACCGCCCCGAGTTCTTCGGCGGCGTGATGAACCCGCTCTTCCAAGCCGCGCTGCGCGGGCCGTCGGATTGGACCGTGGGCGAGCGCGAGGCGATGGCTGCGTTCGTGTCGTCGCTCAACCAGTGCGTGTTCTGAACGAAGGCTCACGGCGCGGTCGCGTCGGTGGAACTCGGTTCGGAACTGGTTCGTGATGTGGTCGAACACGGTGAGCGCGCGAGCGTGACCCCGCGCTTCGCAGCAATGCTGACGTTCATTCGAAAAATGACGATGACACCGGACGAACTCACCCCCGCCGACGCCGATGCGGTTCGTGCTGCCGGCGTGTCGGACGCAGCGATGGACGACGCCATCCACGTCGCCTTCCTCTTCAACACGATCAATCGCGTCGCCGATGCGCTCGGCTTCGCCATCCCCAGCGACGAGGCGTTTGCCGCTTCCGCGCGCATGCTCCTCAAGTTCGGCTACGAGTTGTGACCATCGCGGTGTGATCTCGCGCGCTCTGTCGCCGCGCGTCACGCGTGTTGCTTTCACTTCTCGAACCCCCCAGATATGCTCGCCGCCCCCATGGAAGACGAGCGCTCGCAGCTCCTCACGATGTACCGCCAGATGGTCCAGATTCGCCGCTTCGAAGAGGCGGCGGCGAAGGCCTATTCGCAGGGCAAGATCGGCGGTTTTCTCCACCTCTACATCGGCCAGGAAGCCTGCGCCGTCGGCACGCTCGCGGCGCTGCAGCCGGACGACTACGTCGTCACGACGTATCGCGATCACGCACAGGCACTCGTGAAGGGTGTCTCCGCGCGCGCGTGCATGGCCGAGCTGTACGGCAAGGTCACCGGCTGCTCGAAGGGCCTCGGCGGCTCGATGCACTTCTTCGACGCAGAGAAGCACATGCTCGGCGGCTACGGCATCGTCGGCGGCCACGTCCCGCTCGCGGCCGGCGCGGCGTTCGCGGCCAAATATCGCGGCGAGAAGCGCGTGACGGTGTGCTTCTTCGGCGAGGGCTCGGCCACGATCGGCGCGTTCCACGAAGGCGTTTCGCTCGCGGCGCTGTGGAAGCTCCCGATCGTGTTCATCTGCGAGAACAACGAGTACTCGATGGGCACGCCGCTCTCGCGCTCGCTGTCGCTGCACGACGTGAGCATGAAGGCGCTCGCGTACGGCATCGAGCGCGACCGTTTCGCGGCGACCGACGTGATGGACGTTCGCAAGCGAATGAGCGTCGCGATCGAACGCGCGCGCGAAGAAGGCCGGCCGACGATCGTCGAGTTGATG
>CBIHQZ010000254.1:0-7999 GCA_966212315.1 uncultured Myxococcales bacterium | reverse complement strand
GAGGGGCTGGGATGAGGGCGACGTGAGGGAGTAGGGGCAACGAGGTCGTGCGAGTGCGGAAACGTCGAGCGCGCGGTGCGCGTGTTTGTCCCCGGCGCGCGTCTTCGTGGCCTCCGGTGGATGCATTGCGCTGCTGCGTCCGGTCTCCCCCGCTCGCCCCGCGACGCTCGACGCCCACGACCTGCCGCATCACCACAACCGCAGTTCACCCATCACGCATCATCCTTCGAGCCCCTCTCTCGACGACGCCTGCGTCCGTCCGCCACGCGCGGGCGTCGAGGGAGAGGGGCGCGCGGCAGCGGGGGTGAGGTAAGCCCCCGCCGCCCTAATGCGCCCCGTGACCCACGAGAAACCCTGCGAAAAACCCGACCAGCAGCGCGATCGCGCCGACCGCGACCACGATCGCCATCGAGAAGCCACTCACCGCCGCGGGCGGTTCCGGTCGTCGCACGAGCGACGGTCGATGCGGCTCTTCGCGCGTCGGGATATCCGCTTGCGACTTCGGCGACGCACCATCGAGCACCGTCGGCGCGTTCGCGCGATCGACCGAGGCACTCGCCTCGCCCGCGGGCGACGACGCATCGGCCACCACCGGATCCCAGCGCGATTCGATCTCGCCCGGCCCGACCCCGGCACGCAACGCATCGGCCACCGCCTTCTGCGTGAGCGACCAGTTCTCCGCCTGCGCGAATTCGACCAGCGCGGTTCGCATCGCGCGCGCGCTCGACCAACGCGCACTCGGCCCGCGTTCGAGCGATCGCATCACGATGCGCGCGAGATGCTCGGGATACTTCGGGTCGCGCGTGCGCGGATCCGGCACCGGGTCCATCACCACCGACTTGTAGAGTTCCTTCGGTGAGTCGCCCTTGAAGAGCCGCTCGCCGCCGGTGGTCATCTCGTAGAGCACCACGCCGAGCGCGAAGAGATCCGCGCGCGCATCGAGTTTGCTGTCGGCCTCCCATTGCTCGGGGGCCATGTAGCTGAACTTGCCCTTGATGCGCGGCGCGACGGTCTTGCCGAAGACCGTCTCCGCGCGTGCGATCCCGAAGTCGACGACTTTCACCGCGCCGTCGGTCGACACCATGATGTTCTGCGGCGAGACGTCGCGATGCACGAGACCGAGCGGCTTGCCGTCGGGATCTTTCGCTTCGTGTGCGTGCGCGAGACCGTCGAGCGTGTCGATCGCGATGCGCACCGCGACGTTGCGCGGAATCTCTTTCCCGCGGTCGGCCAGCATTCGCATCATCCCGGCGACCGAGACCCCGCGCACCAGCTCCATCGCGATGAAGAGCTGACCGTCCGTCTCACCGACCTCGTACACCTGCGCGAGATTCGGATGACGGAACTCCGAGGCCACCAGTGCTTCGCGGATGAACGCGCGCACGTTGTCGTCGTCGCGGCTGATCTCGCTCTTGAGAACCTTGAGCGCCACGCGCTTCACGAATCCGTACGGACCGCTCTGGCGCGCGAGATACACGTCTGCCATGCCGCCCGAGGCGATGCGGCGTTCGAGTACGTAGCGACCGATGGAAGGGCCGGCGGGCGGTTCGTTCATGGGCGGGGCGGAGTGTGGAACTCGCCGCGCAGCATGGTGCGAAACCGCGAGCCCTGTCGACGACGATCGACGGTTTTGCAGGCGCTGCGTATGCTCCGCGCGCCATGCGTCGCGCTTCGATTCTCCCTTCGGTGTTCGTTCTTGCCGCGGTCTCCCTCGCCGCGGTGCCCGTCGTGCTCAGTGCATGCGTGCGCAATCCGGCGTCGAGCGCGCCGATGATCAACGCTCGCTACGCCGACAACTTCGATCGCACTTCGATCGGCAGCGACTGGCTCGCGACGAGCGGTGACTGGACGATCCAGAACGGACGACTGCACGTGTCGAACGCGCACAACCATCCACTCTGGCTGCGACGCCGTCTTCCGCGGAACGCGCGTGTCGAGTTCGATGCAACGAGCGGTGGCGATGCAGGCGACATCAAGTGCGAGATGTACGGCGACGGCCATTCGCACGCGGTCGAAGCGAGCTACACGGCGACGAGTTACGTGGTGATCTTCGGCGGCTGGCACAACCAGTTGAACGTGATCGCGCGAATGGACGAACACGCGTCGAATCGACAGGTGCGCCGCGGCCCGCGCGTGATTCCGAATCAGCAGTACCACTGGGTGGTCGAACGACGCGGCAATGTGCTCACGTGGGCCGTCGACGGACAGCCGATGCTCGAGTTCAACGACCCCGAGCCGCTCACGGGCAACGGCCACGAGTTCTTCGCGTTCAACAATTGGGAAGTCGATTTGTTCTTCGACAACCTGGTGATCACGCCGCTGTAGAGGGGACCTCACCCCCGCTCCGCGCGCCCCTCTCCCTCCGACGCCGCCGCGTATCGCGCCGCGCGCAGGCGTCGTCGAGAGAGGGGCTGGAGTGATGGTGGCGTAGTTCGAGCGCAGGAAGCGAAATGCCCGCCACGTGATGCGCGGCGCCATCCACCTTCCCGGCCTGCCGCACGCACGACGCGCGCAGGTCACCGATCACGCATCATCGTTCGAGCCCCTCTTTCGACGACGCCTGCGTTCGCGCGCTGCGCGGTGGCGTCGGAGGGAGAGGGGCGCGCGGCAGCGGGGGTGAGGTCGTCGGAGGGAGAGGGGCGCGCGGACGCGCCGGCGGGGTCACACGTCGATGTGACGGAGCTTCATCTGCACGTCGCTCGACCAGTGATTCGCGAACGCGCGCACGCAGGTGGACAGGTAACGGTCGTAATCGACGAACACCTGATCGCCCCACGTCTTGCGGATCTCGCCCTCGTGCAGGCGCAGACGACGCAACCACTCGCCGGTGGTCTTGCCGTAGTGCGTGCGGCGCGTCTTCAGTTCGACGATCTCCCAGTACGGATTCACGGCGGCGACAAGCTCTTCGAGACGCGGGTTGAGGCCGCCCGGGAAGATCACGTCGGCGGTGAACTTCAGGTCCGCGAGGTCCGCACGCGTGCGCGGCACGCGATTGCGGAGGATCGCCTGGAAGCCGAAGTACGAGCCCGGCTTCACGACTGCGGCGCAGCGCTTGAAGTACTCACGGTAGATATCGATCGCGAGCCCCTGGTTCGCCTGCGCGGGCGAGACCATGTGGTCGATCATCTCGATGGACACGAGCGCGTCGTACTTCTCCGGCGGCGCGAACTTCATGAAGTCCTCGACCCAGATCGTCGCGCCCGGAAGATTGCGCGCTTTGATCTCTTCCGCTTGCTGCGTCGAGAGCGTCACGCCGTGCAGGCGCTTCACGCCGCGCGATGCGAGGTATTCGAGGTTCGCGCCCCAGCCGCAGCCGATGTCGAGCACCAGCTTGTCGGTGTTCATCTCCGCGAAGTCGTAGAGCACGCGGCACTTGTTCTGCTGCGCCTGCTCGAGGGTGTCGTTCTCGTTCTCGAAGACGGCCGACGTGTAGTGCATCCGCTCGTCCAGCCAGAGGCGGAAGAACTCATTGGACACGTCGTACGAGACTTCGATCTCTTGCTTGGTGGACGTCACCGCGGACCTCGCGAAGTGGGAGTTTCGCGCGGTGATTACCAGCGATGTTCGTACGGTTCAACCGCGAGTCGCTGCGTAACTCGTTACGCGCGCGGCGCGGTGCGTGCGCGCTTCGAAGCCCCGCGCAACGGTCCTCGCGATGTCCGCGCGCCCCGTCTCGGCTTCTTCGCGCTCGCGCGCCCCCGTCGCCAGCACAGCCGAAACGGGAAAGTTATCATCCGACGCAAAACCGTGTATTCTGGCTGGAATGAACACCATTTGCCGGCGCAGCGGATCGCATCGACGGCAAGGTTTCACGTTGATCGAGTTGATGATCACCGTCGCGATCATGGGGATGCTCGCCGCGGTCGCGATTCCCGCGTTCACGAAGTACACGCGGCGCGCGCGCACGAGCGAAGCGGTCGACAAGCTCTCGTACCTGTTCCGCATGTCTGCCGCGTACTTCACGGGCGCGCAGGGCTCGCGCGGCTACGGGTCGACGGCGATGGTCGATGCGCAATTCCCCTCGTCCGCGCCGCTCACGCCGGTGATTCCTTCGGCGGGAATCCGCGCCGCCGATCCGCCGGCAGCGTGGGATACGCCGACCTGGAACGCGCTCGCGTTCGCGATGCCCGACCCGCACTACTACTCGTATCAGTACGACTCGTCGGGCACTGCCACGGATTCGCGCTTCACGGCCCGCGCCGTCGGTGATCTCGATGGCGACGGGGCGCGCGGCACGTTCGAACGCGCAGGCGGTTCCGACGAACAGCGCCAGGTTCGCGGCTCGGCGGGTGTGTTCATGATCAACGAACTGGAATGAATCCCGTCGAGGGGTAAAGCGGCGCCACGGCCGAGCCGTTCTCCTTGCTCATGGATCCTCTCGATCGTGTTCGCGCGCTTGCTGTTGCCTGGAGCGAAGCCCGCCGAAATGCCGCTCCTGCCAAATCGTGGATCGTGCTGGCCGAGAAAGTGGTGGCCCTCCATCACGAACTCGACACCAGCCACCGCTCGGCCGATCGGCGCGTGACGAGTCTCGGACTCGCCCGTGCGCGTCGCGAATGCGAAACGCTCGTGGTCGAGATGGGGAAGGTTCTGCCCGGCATGCTCGAGGCGGAAGCGGTCTCCACGGACAACGGCTGGGATCGCGATGGTGCGGCCGAGGCGAAGGCGTCGATCGCGATCAAGCTCGACCCGCTCGATGTCGCACGCATCACGGTGCGAGGGGACGTCGACGGTGACGAGGTGTTGCGATCCCTCGCGGCGCTCGACCGTTTGCTCGACTCGTCCGACGGGCTGGTGCTCATCGATGCACGCGCGATGCAGAAGTACGGGCGCGAATGCGGGAACGTGATCCAGAGCTGGCTCGTGGCGCGCGAGTCGCGGCGTCCCCGGCGCGTGGCGGTGATCACGCAGGGCGGGCTGCCGTTCGTGCGGGCAACCGATGCGCTGACGAAGCTCGCGGGAATCGATTGGTCGATCGGTGTCGACGAAGCGCCCGCGCTGCGCTGGCTGCTCAGCGAGCCGCAACAGGACGCGCGCTGAGCGGGAAATCCACGCGCGGTTCGTGATTCAGCGCTTGGTCTTCTTCTTCTTCTTCTTGCCGCGGTCCGGCGCGTCGGCGTCGGCCGCGATGTCGCGCACGTGCGCTGCACCCTTGAGGAGCCGATAGACGGCCTGCGTTCGATCGCCGTTCTTGTCGACCATGCCGAGCGTGCGCAACTGCGCCATCGGGAACGCGAGATCCGCGGTTTTGACGCCGGCCTCGCGCGCGATTTCCGCCGCGGGGAGCGGTCGTCCCGCGTCGCGCAACGCGCGCAGGATCTTTTCGCGCAGTCGCTCGATCTCGTCATGCGAACGACGGGCGAAGCGTGCGTTGTCGGATGCACGCACGTCGTCGCCATCGGGAGCAGTTGCGATACTCGCGGGGCGCTTTCGCTTCCCCTTCGGCAACACGGCGGTGAGCTGCTCGAGCGGCGCCTCTTCGATGGCCGCGAGGACATCGAGAACGAATCGTTCGGTGAGGGCCAGGATTTGTCGGCGAAGATTCGTCGCGTTCGAGGACATGGCGGGTGCGAAACCGAGCCTATCGCGACGCGTCGCGAACACCGCGAAAGTGGCAGAGATCGGTGACGCGTTACTTCTGCCGGTGCACGCGGCGCAGATGCTCGCGCAACTCGTTCATGTCCGACGAGATCAACTCGGTCGACATCACGCCGCTCTCGATCGAAGTGCGCCGGTGCTGCATCGCCACCGTCGGGCTCGCAACGAAGATTGCACTGCCGCGGAAATTCGAGCGCCCGCTGCTGTGGCGCTTCGCCAGCTCGAACGTGTCGGCGCATTCCTGGCTGAGCGGCTGCATCTCGCGGATGTCGCCGAACACTTTGTAATCGCGCGCGCCGTACGAATCGACGGCTGCATTGTGGGCGGCGACGAAGGCACGCAACTCTTCGACGCTCATGAGGCCGGTGAGTTTGAAATGCATCACGCCTGCTTCCGACTTCGTATCGACCGACCAGGTTCCCATCGCGAACTCCTCGCGTGACGGTTTCGCACACGTGTCGCCGCCGCGTCATCGGGTGTTGCAGCCCTCGTGCGTGGGTGGGCGAAAGATGCGGCGACGATCATGGCGTCGCGCGGAACCAGTATCGGTGCGTGGCGACGCGCACGCCGAAGAGCGACTGTTCGTGCTCGCCGACGAGGGTCTCGGTCGACGCAGCGTCGTGCCGGAGTGCGGCGGGTGCAGCGGGATCATCGACGCTCCACAGCGAGAGTGATTCGGCGAGCGGCAGCGGAAACGCGGGGCCCACCCGCGGCGCGAACCACACGCCGACCGGTTCGCGCGCCGTGCCCGCCGGCACGCTGGTGAGCCGCACGCCGGACGCTGCGATGTCTCCTTCGCGCGCGAAGACATCGAGTCGCAACACGCCGCACAGCGCGCCCGGTGGAAACGGAAACGCCGCGCTCATGTAGCGCGCATCGCCCTCGCGCCACGTCGCGTAGGCCATCACCTGCATCACGCCGCGACCATCGGTGTACTCGCGGATCACGCCGCGGACGTCGTCGCGGCCGTCGCGTGCGGCATCGAGTGCAAGCGTGCGAACACGGATCGTGCCGTGTCGTTGCGGGAGATGGAGTTGCCCGATCCACGCGAACACGGGACGCGCGATACGCCAGGCGAGTGCGAAGATCCCGTGCCATTCGCTCTCGATGCGAATCTCGAGCGACGCGGGGGCGAGAAAGAACGCACGCACCGCCGGATGGATGCGATCGATGGCGAGTCCCGGACGCGCGAGATCGTCGAGTCGATCGACGAGCCCGGGCGGTGGTGAGCGATCCGCGAGGGCGGCACCGCTGCGTTCGAAATAGGTCGCGCCGATTCGACCGAGCGTGCGCAATCGGCTGAAGAAAGGGCGCGTCGGCATCGCGCAGGGAGCTTCGCACGAACGTCCGCGAAGCTACCGCCGCGTGACGCGGTACGAGCGCCAGCTTCCCGTGTCGTTCAACGCGTGCAGGCGCGAGTCTCGTTGCAGTGACGCGTGGCGAGCCTCGTCGGCATGCACGATCACCACGTCGCCGAGATCCAGCGCTGCCGCGGGAAAGGCGCCCGTCGCTTCGAACGTTCCGGCGGTCTCGATACGCAGCGGCACCGGCTGGTTCGTGCGCACGAGACCGGTCGCATGCTGTGCGAACGAGAACGCGAGTGGCGCACCGCGCACTGCGGATGCGTACGCGAACACTTGCAGAAACGGCTCGCCGCGCAGCCAGCGGCTGTCGAGCACGAAGTCGACACCGACGACGCGGGTCGACGGAGCGGTCTGTGCGAGCGCGGCGGGGAGCCCGCTCATTTCGTCGCGATCGAAGCGATGCCAGGCGAGCGCAGTCGCGGTCACCAGTGCGCATGCGATGGAGGTCGCCGCGATCGCGATCGCGCGGGGAGCGATGCGCGGGGCAGGGACGGCGAGAATCGCGAGCATCGCGGCGTACGGCGCAAAGCGCTCGGCAAGGAACACAGTGTCGAACGCCATGTCGGGGAGGAACATCGCCGCGATGGCGAGGGTCGCAGCGGCGGCCGCGAGCGTTGGATCCGCGCGTCGACTGTCGCGCCGGGCCGAGAGCAATCCCGTCACGATCCAGGCGAATCCGGCTGCGAACGCGATCCATTCGAAGGGACTGCGGAGCGCGCCGAGCGTCGCCTGCTCGAGCCATGGCAACGAGAGGCGCGACCACACCGGGGTGTGAAAGTGCACGGCCATGTCGAATCCCGACGCCACGCGAAAGGCGCCCGATCGCACGGTGACAGCGAGTGAATAGAGGAGCGCAGGAACGAGCGGGAGCGCGCGGCGAATCGCGGGCTTCGCGCCGTCACGCGAAGCGACGCACAACCACGCGGTGTACGCGCAGGCGGCGGCGAGCCAGAGGACATGGCCGAGCGCCAGTGCGAATGCGAGCACGACGCGCGCGCTGGGGCTACCGGCACGACGCCGACGGCCTCTGGCGCCCG
>CBIHQZ010000253.1:0-8007 GCA_966212315.1 uncultured Myxococcales bacterium | reverse complement strand
TTCCGGCGCTCGTTCGACGCAGCTCTCTCGGGGCGCTCACCGGGTCAGTGTTCGACGCCCCGCGACTCCGGTTGGTCGAGGCAGACGCGATCGCGTGGCTCGGACGTGACGCGTCACGCTTTGACGCGATCGTCGTGGATTTTCCAGATCCCACGACTCCGTTGCTGGCTGGGCTCTTCGCAGTCGAGACATGGAAGGCAGTCGCCATGAGGCTCGCGCATGGCGGAGTGATCGCCCTTCAGAGTTCTTCGCTGCTGTACCCGCGTGTCGTGGCGAGCATCGCGAAGAGCGTCGGTGAGATGACTCGCAGGTCGAGTCCGACGTTCAGCACGATCAGTTCCATCAGCCCCCGCGTGTTCATCAAGATGCCGAGCGCCGCCGCGTCGCGATTGCCCAACCCGGTGAGCTTCGCGGCCGCGAACGTTCCGCCGAATTTTCCAGCGCACGCGACGACGATGATCAACCCGCACAGCAGCCATTGCGATGCGCCGCTGACGAGCCCGATCTGCGTGCGCATCCCGGTGAATGCAAAGAACGCGGGGAGGAACAGCACCACGACGACCTGCTCGAGCATCGCGGTGATCTCGCGCGCGATGGTCGAATCGTGCGGGATCAACGCGCCCAGCAGAAATGCGCCGAACAGTGCATGAATGCCGATCGCCTCGGTCGCGAGCGCGGAGAGCAGGAGCGATACGAAGACCACTGCCATCATCGTCTGGGTGAGCGAGCCGTGCCGATCGCGCCATGCAGCGAGCTTCTTGAGCAGCGGCCGTGCGACGCCGAGCATCGCGGTGACGTACGCGCCCGTGAGCAGCGCGATGCGCACGGCGCTGCCGGTCTTCGCGTGGACGACGCTCACCACGAACGCGAGCAGGCACCACGCCGTCACGTCGTCGATGGCGGCGCACGCCAACGCGATGACGCCGAGGCGTGTGCGATGCATCCGCCGGTCGGTGAGAATGCGCGCGAGAACCGGGAACGCGGTCACGGACATCGAGACGCCCATGAAGAGCGCGAAGTAGGTGAACGGAACGTCGCGGGTCGAAAGGCGCGGATAGAGCCAGAGGGCGAGGGCGCTGCCCAGAATGAACGGCGCCACGATGCTCGCGTGCGAGATCGCCACCGAATTGCGGGAGTTCGCGCGCAGCACGCCCGCGTCGAGTTCGAGCCCGACGAGGAACATGAACAGGATCACCCCGATCTGCGCGAGCGTGTTGAGCGCCGGTGCGACGTGAGGCGGCAGCACGAACAGCGATACGCTCGGTGCGACGCGACCGAGGAGCGAGGGGCCGAGGAGAATTCCGGCGAGCACTTCGCCGACGACGGGCGGTTGATGGATGCGCTTGAAGAGCGATCCGACCACGCGTGCCGCGACGATCACGACCGCGAGTGCCAGCAGGATGCCGAAGAGAGGGTTGCTCTGCGTGTGGCCTGTTGCCGTCGCGAACGGAGTCGGGCCCACCGGGGCGGGCGCGTCGAGCGTGGCACCGCGAGCGCGCACGAGCATGAAGGCCGCGACGCTCAGACCGATCATCGTTCCGTAGCTACCGAGCGCTCCGGCGATGCTGCGGAGCGACGACTTCTCTTCTCGTTTGGCCATCGGGTCGACACTCCGACGAAAGCAACGTGGCTGTCGAGATGCGAAGCGCCGTTGCACCGCGGCATCGCGCGTGGCTCCCTTCGCTTCATGATCTCGCGCGCGAGTCTCGTCGCCGCACTCGCACTCGCGGCTGCATGCGGTCCGCGCCAGGGTTTCGACGCAGCGATCGACGCGCGCGTCGATGCCACCGATACGCATGCGGATGTCCGCGACGTTCCCGACGTGCCCGCGGTCGATCCGTGCCGCGCGGGGCCTTGCGGGGCGACCGAGTTGTGCGGACCGATCGTCGATGGCGGTATCGGCGTAGGAAACGGCGTGGACGACGACTGCAATGGGAGCGTCGACGAGGCATGCCGTTGTGACACCAACGCGATCTCAGCTTGTTTTCCGGGACCCGCGGATCGGCGCAACGTCGGCGCCTGTCACGACGGTTCGATGATCTGCGGCGAACTCGGCATCTGGGGTGCGTGCACGGGTGCCATCGCGCCACGGGACGAGATCTGCGACGGCATCGACAACGACTGCAATGGTCGCGTCGACGACGGACTCGACGGATGCACCACGAGCGTCGCGTGCCCGGCCTACGCTTCCGCGCAGCCGCTGAGCGATTACGTCGTGACGGGCGCATCGATCGCCCCGAACGCGACGACCTTCGCATGGCGCATCGAGTGCCCGCCCGAGATCGGCACGTGCCCCGCGCCGACGGATCCGAACGCGCCGACACTCACGGTCCATCTCGTTCAGTCGGGGCGTTACGTGGTTCACCTCGCGGTGGCGAACGCCGATGGCGCCGCGAGCAGTTGCGACTACCCGCTCTACGTCGCGGGTGGCGGAATGCGCATCGAGCTCGATTGGGATCGCAAGGGCGGCGTCGCCAGCAGCGGTGTCGATCTCGACCTTCATGTCGCGCCGCTCGACGCATCGCGCCGGGTGCGACCGCAATGGTTCACCGTCGACGACTGCTACTACGCCACGTGCACCGCGCCGGGAGGTCGCGTGAGCTGGTCGACGAGCGCATCGGACACGCGCTTCGCCGCGACTGGTGACGTGAGCGTGTGCCGCGGAGCCCCCGCGCCCTACGGCGACCGCTGGGCGGCGGCCGGCGCGTGCTGGAATCCGCGCCTCGACACCGACGACCTCGCCTGCGATCCGAGCATTACCGACGCGACGAATCCTGCGTTCTGCTTCGTGGAAAATATCAACGTCGACGCTCCGCCATCCGACGTGACGTTCCGCGTCGGCGTGAACTTCTATCGCGATCACGGCACGTGCACCGATGGCGACCCCACCAACGACATCGTCCATCCGCGCCTGCTCGTTCACTGCAACGGCGCGCTGCGGGCCGAAATCGGCGGCATCGACGATGGCCAGGTTCCGATGCGGTGCGCCGACAATCCCTCGTACGGCAGCACGAACTGGACGTGGATCGCAGCGGACGTCCGCTTCGGCGCGAACGCGTGCGGACTGTCCGATTGCGAAGTGCGTCCCTTGATCGCCGGACCGAATGAGTATCGTTCGTGCGACGCGATCACCGACGCCGATGACGTGTGCGCGGACGTCTCGCGCCGCGTGTTCGTTCGCCGTGCCGGTGCCCGGCCGATCGACGCGGAGTTTGCGAACTCGTTCTGACCGCTACTTCGTGCCCCGCGGAGGAGGAGGCACTGACGGTGGCGACGATTCACCTTCGCCGACACTCGGGTCGGGCGGCGGCGCCATGTGCTCCATCGTCTTGTCGTCGTTCGTCTGCGAGCGGCGCGACGGACTTCGGAATCCCATGCGCAGACGATCCATCACGGCGAGACGCTGCCGCTCTTTGTATCGAGCGTGCGAGGCATCACCCATCTCGTTGGTCGCGTCGGTCTTCTGATCGACGATCTGGAACTCGACGAGCACGAAGATCGCGTGGCCGAGCGACTGGGCGTTCGGTCCCGCCTGCGCGATCACTTCGTCGGGCACGCGCACCGGCAGGTCGACCACGAAGTGAATGACCCGGTACGACTTCGCCGAGAAGACGTTGTCGACGATGGCACTCGCGCTGTCGTCCAACGCCCCGCCCTGCGCGTTCGGCAACATCTCCGCGAGGCGCGGGTAGTGACTGCAGTATGCGGGGAAATCGAGCAGCGTGTTCGTGCTCTGACCCGGGATTCCGTAGTTGAACGGAAACAGCCGCCTGGTGAGCAGGTTCATGATCGGGAAGAGGTCGTCCCGCGAACGCGTCACGATGCGGAATCGAAGCTTGTCGTAGATCTGCGCGGCGATCGTCTCGCTCTTCGAAAGCAGCTTCGTATAGAGCGAATCGCGATTCTTCCGACCGCCGAGAAACTCCACGATCGGGAGCCCCGACGCCATCATTCCGCCGACGACGCGATAGACCTTCTCTTCGACGAGACGGAACACCTGCGCGTCCGAGAGCGGGAGCATGAAGAGCAGCTCGCGCCCCTGAAGGTGATGAATGATGTGCATCGCCTTCAAGATGATGCAGGCGCACACCTGCTTGTGACCCTTGCCGGCGGCGAGTCGGAACAGCTCGAGTGCCGAGGCGTCTTCGATCGAAGCCGGCACCGGGAACTCGAAGTTCCGCCGGAGATAATCGATCGCTTCGTCTTTGACCGACTCGAGGCGCCGCAGGTCGCTGTCACGATCGAGATCGAACTCGTGCGTCTTGAGGAACTCTTCGATGTCCTCGTCGTCGCGAAAGTTCAGACGGTGCCAGTCGATCACCGAGCCGCCGCGAAGCACGACGCGAATGGCTTCGAGGTCGGCGAGCGTGAACTGCTCGACGGTCCGGTACGCGCGAGAAGGATCCTCGGGGATCACGTTTCGAGGCTACGGAATGGGGGAGGGGATGGTCGAAGAGAATCGACGCGTGCGCGCGAAGCAGCGCGCGTCGCGGTCACTTCGGGGCCGCGCTCGTCGTGGCGCTCTCGGAGGCGGCCGGCTTCTGCGCAGGGGTCGAACGGGTCTTTCCGAGATTCAGTGTTCCGAAGAACAGCCCGAACGTGACGCACATCGTCAGCAGGTTGGCGACGTGAACGCCCTGGCAGCCGGCGAGCGACACGCTTGCTGCTGCGAGAATCGAAAGGGTTGCGCTCGTGCTCTTCATCTCGTGCTGACCTCGTCCCCGGAACTCGTGCCTCGGACCCTCTCGCGGAACCCATCCGATCGAGACGGTAAGTTCGTGTAGGCTTGAATACGACAAGCGCAATGAAGGCTCCACTTTTAGCCAAGCCGCGTGACCCAGTGCAATCGCGAAGTCTGCGCGGGCGGTCGATTCAGCAGGTTTCTTGACTTCGTATTGCGAACCGTGGCTCTACGCAGGCGCGCGCGTTCGGCTTCTTCATCGACAGATGATGGCAACGCGGGCGCTGCGGCTGCGGCCGGTGGTTGGTGGGCGACGGAGGCGACGATGGCAAAGCCGATGATCATGGCGGTGGCGAATCAGAAGGGCGGCGTCGGCAAGACGACGACCGCGGTGAATCTCGCGGCGGCACTCGCCGCTCGCGGTGTGAGAACGCTGCTGGTCGACTTGGACATCCAGGGAAGTGCGAGTGCGTTCCTGGGAATGACGCCGGCCGAAGACGACTTCGACGTCGCGCGCGCGCTGCTCGAAGAGAAATCGCTCGACGGCGCGATCCGCCCGACGCGGATCGAAAACCTTTCGATCGCCCCTGCGGGCGAACGCATGAGTCTCGTCGATCTCCACCTCGCTTCCGTTTACGGCCGCGAGCGCGTGTTCGAAAGGGCGCTCGGTGGACCGGGCGTCGCGGCGTTCGACGTCGTGCTGGTCGATACCGCGCCGTACCTCGGCCTGCTCACGGTCAACGCGCTGGTTGCCGCGGAAAAACTGCTGGTTCCGGTGTCGTGCGAGTACCTGCCGATGCTCGGGTTGAAGCTGCTCGGTGAGACGCTCGACCGACTGCGTGAACGCGCTGGCGCCAAGGCCGAAGTGCTCGGTTACGTGCTGACCATGTACGACCGCCGGGAGCGGATCACGGTCGAAGTGGACGCCCTGCTGCGCAAGCGCTTCGGCGCTCACGTCATGGACACGGTCGTGCGGGTGAACACGAACCACAAGAGCGCGCCGTCGCACCGTCACACCATCTTCGAGCACGAGCCTGCGGGTGGCCGCGGCCGCGAAGACTACGAAGCGCTCGCCGTCGAAGTCGCGCGCCGCGCCGGTCTCACGCTCGCCAAGGCCCGCAAGACGAAGGTCCGGTCGACCGCGACGAACAAAGCCGCGAACGCTGCCCGCGCAACCGGCTGATCAGCCCGTCCCGGCCGGCTGCCTCCGAGCAACCCCACTCGAAGCGCGGCATCCTCGCCGCCGTCACGTACGCATGCGTCGAATGCACGCGACGCAGCGGCTTCGCTTGACCCTCCATCAGCGCTTCCTTACGGTTCGTCCGTGAGCCAAGAACCGTCCGATCCTGCTAGCCCCGGCGCCGAAATTCTCCCGATCCTTCCGCTGCGCAACGCGGTGCTATTCCCCGCGGCGGTGGTGCCCATCAACGTCGGGCGCGCGCGGTCGGTGCGACTCGTCGAGGAACTCGCGCAGAGCGAAGTCCGCGTGATCGGCGTGGTGACGCAGAAGTCACCCGACACCGAAGACCCGACGCTCGCCGACCTCTACACGGTCGGCACGCTCGCGCGCATCGTGAAGATCATCAAGCTCGGCGCATCGAACTACTCGGTGCTCCTGCAGGGACTCGGGCGATTCAACCTCACCGGTATCGCGAACGAAGCGCCGTATCTCCGCGGGAAGATCCAGCGGCACACCGAATCGCTCGAACGCACGCCCGAGATCGAACGTCTCTCTCGCGAACTGCGCGAGCTGGCGAAGAGCTTGATGGACTACTCGCCGCCCGTGCCGCGCGAGCTGGGCACCGTCGCGGAGAATGCTGCGGATCCGGGCGCGCTCGCCGACCTCGTGGCGCTGCATCTTCCGTCACCGCCGGTGAATCCGCCCGATCGACAGCAGGTGCTCGAGGCGTTCGACCTCGTCGAGCGATTGAAGCTTTCGCATCACCTCGGGCGACGCGTGCTCGAAGTGCATCGCGTGCGTCGCGAGATCCAGACGCTCGTGTCGGGCGAGATGGGTCGCAGCGAGCGCGAAGAGATCCTGCGACACCAGCTCAAGGCCATCAAAGAAGAGCTGGGCGAGATCGACGAGACCGAGGAAGAACTCGACCAGCTGCGTGAACGCATCGCGAAGGCGAAGCTGCCGGCGGATATCGAGAAGGTCGCGCGGCGCCAACTCGGACGTCTGCGTGCGATGCAAGGCCACAGCGCCGAGTACCAGGTCACGCGGTCGTACATCGAGTGGATCGTCGATCTGCCGTGGGCGCGCGCGAGCGAAGACAAATACGACATCCAGGCGATCAAGCGCGCGCTCGACGAAGATCACTTCGGCCTCGAGAAGATCAAGCGCCGCATCATCGAGTACGTCGCGGTGCGAAAGCTTCGCAAGGACAAGCGCGGACCCATTCTGTGCTTCGCGGGCCCGCCGGGCGTCGGCAAGACTTCGCTCGCCAAGAGCATCGCGCGCTCGATCGGACGGCAGATGGTGCGCATCTCGCTCGGTGGCGTTCGCGACGAGGCGGAGATCCGCGGGCATCGCCGCACCTACGTGGGTGCCCTCCCGGGGCGCGTGATCCAGGCGATGAAGAAGGCCGGCACGATCAATCCCGTGCTCGTGCTCGACGAGGTCGACAAGATGGGGGCCGACGTGCGCGGCGATCCCGCGGCGGCGTTGCTCGAAGTGCTCGACCCCGATCAGAACAACACGTTCGTCGATCACTACATCGATCAGCCGTACGACGTGTCGCACGTGATGTTCATCTGCACGGCGAACAACAAGGACACGATTCCCGGGCCGCTGCTCGATCGCCTCGAAGTGATCGACATCGCCGGGTACACGCGCACCGAGAAGCTCGCCATCGCGCGCGAGTACCTTGCCCCGAAGGCGCTCGCGGATCACGGGCTCACCCCCGATCGTCTCGATTGGAAGGACGAGGGGCTCGAAGCGCTGATCGACAGCTACACGCGCGAAGCTGGCGTTCGAAGCTTGAATCGCGAAGTCGCGTCGGTGTGTCGCGCGGTCGCAGTGCGTCTCGCGGCTGCGGAAGACGTGCACGAGACCGGCAACGCGGAGTTCGTGCAGAAGGTCCTCGGTCCGCCGCGTTACGTGCCCGAAGCGGCAGAACGCACGCCGCAGATCGGCGTGGTGACGGGTCTCGCGTGGACGCCGGTGGGCGGCGAGATTCTGTTCGTCGAAGCGACGCGCATGCCGGGCAAGGGCTCCGTGCAGATCACCGGGCAGCTCGGCTCGGTGATGAAAGAGTCGGCGGCCGCGGCGATGTCGTGGTGCCGTACCCGCGCCGGGCAGATCGGAATCCCCGTCGGCTTCC
>CBIHQZ010000252.1:0-8022 GCA_966212315.1 uncultured Myxococcales bacterium | reverse complement strand
ACCGGTCGCGCGAGCTACCCCCGTAGCCCCGCGAACCGCGCCGACCGGTCGCGCGCGCTACCCCCGTAGCCCCGCGAACCGCGTCGCTCCGTCTCGTGCGCTACCCCCGTAGCCCCGCGAACCGCGTCGCTCCGTCTCGTGCGCTACCCCCGTAGCCCAGCGAACCTCGTCGACCGGTCGCGCGCGCTACCCCCGCAGTTCCAAAGACCGCGCCGACCGTTCGCGCGAGGCCCCCGACTCGAAACGTTGATTTGCCAGGGGATTGCGCACCTCCAATCGACGTTGCAACGACCTGCCGCGCCCGACCACCCCGCCGACGACGGTCGGCAACTCAAGGGTAGCCCGCCACTTCAGTGGCAGGGTCCGAGGGGGCGACGCCGCCGGGAATCGAACCGACCGCCCAACCGTTCATCCCGCGCGCCCGGCGACGTCTTCATGGTTTCGAGCTCTCGCCCCGCCCGATTCCCCGTCAGCGACCGCATATCCGGGCCATCCGCCGAGCCGTAACCATGGAAAGCCTGCGTCACCAGACCCACATCATGCGCGTACGCCACCGATTGGGGGGTTAGCAATCTAACGGTCACCCTCCCGCCCCCTGCCGTCGCCTCCCTACCACCCGCCAAAAGCCCTTTGATTCCAACGTTCCTGCCCCTGGAACGGCCCTTGCTGAATCCGCGTTCGGCTCCGAGGCTTCGCCGCCCCGGTGCCCGTTCCGAACCTGACGGTGACCGGGGCGTTCTTCGAGGAGGCATACAATGGGTTTTTGGTCTGGCCGCCTAGCCTTGGCATTTGGTGCCTTGGCGGTCCTTGGTACTGCTGGGTGCATGCAAGAGCGCCCTGCGATCAACAGGGTGCAGCCCAACTATCTCGACAAGAATGACTTCATTCCTGTCGAGTACACGGCGCTCACCACAACGGGCCAGCGGCCCGAACAGGTGTCCGCACGTCTGCTCGCTCGCGAGCCGGTCTTCTATACGCAGACGACCCTCATCGCGAAGCCGACGCACGGCGGGTTCACCGGTCTCACGCAGTACACGCAGGCCGACAAGGTTCGCTGGGAAGTCACCGAGAACTTCCTCATCGCGCGCCAGGCCTGGGAGTACATCCACGGCGCGCCGATCGGCCAGCAGGGCATCGGCAACAACCCGCAGCACACGGGTGACGTGATCGCGGCGTACCGCATCGAGAGTCACTTCGACATCCGTCGTGACTACAACTCGACGACGGGCGAAGAGCTGAACGTCATCACCGAGAACACGAGCGATCGTCCCTGGTACCAGCGCCGCTTCATGCGCGTCGACTGGTCGGAGAACCTGATCGACGGCTACAACACGCCGTTCGAAGCCGAAGAGTGGCAGGGGCGCATCCAGTCCGAGCCCGTGCCGATGTACATCAACAACCCGCAGGATCCGAACGCTCCGACGTTCGCGTACTCGACGCACGGCGAGAACCGCCAGCTCGATTACTTCGACATCGTGAACCGCGCGATCATGCACCCCGAGACCACCTCGGTGTCGTTCGGCGACGGCTCGAGCTACCCGCACATCCCGGCGTGCTTCTTCGACGAGCCTGCCGACTGCGCGCCGGCCGAAGTCACGCTGCGCGTGGCCTTCCGTCGCCTGGATCCGCATCGCGACTACGAGCCCGCCATGGTCTCGAACCCCGTCAACCAGTCGGACCCGAACCAGCCGGTTCATCTCGACATGGAACGCTTCGGGTTCTTCGACCAGAACCGCGTGGGCTACGACGCGGGTCGTCATGCGATCCTCGACACCGAGCGCGTTCACTGGGCGTCGCGTCACAATCTCTGGCAGTGGCACCACGCACTGTTCACGACGGCGGACGCTCCGGCCTCGGGCGCGGAGTGCAACTCCGATCGTGATTGCCAGGGCGAGAACATGACCTGCCGTATCGGCAACACCGCAGCGGGCGCGCACCGCGGCGTGTGCCAGGCGATGGTCATCCACCACCTCCCGGAAACCCCCGTCGTGGCTGGCGGCATCTCGGGCACGGACATGTCGTGCCAGAGCGATGCAGACTGCATCCAGGCGTACGACAACACCGGCGTTTCGCACTCGGCCATCTGCGACGGCGCGACGCACACCTGCGGCGAGCACTTCGTCCGCTGCTACCTCGATTCCGAGTGCAGCACCCAGATCGATCCGAACTCGACCTGCGATCGCGCCATTGCGTACAACCGCGTGGACAACCGCGGTCTCTGCACGATGCCGTTCCGTCAGCGCCAGGTTCGTCAGGTCGCGTACCACGAGACCGAGAACTACCCGGCGTACATGGAAGGCGTGACGCGCCGGATCGTTCACGAATGGAACAGCGCATTCGCCAACGCGGTCCAGCAGTCGCGTGTTCGCGAGTGCCAGATCGAAGCGGGTCACGGCAACGGCGCCCCGGTCGACGCAGCCAACGATCCTTGCAACACGCCCGAAGTGACCGGCACCGCCGCGAACCTCGGTGACGACTGGCTCGGCGGCGGCGACGCATCGTTCCCGTTCGTCGGTTGCCACAGCCCGGTGTGGGGCACGGCAGCAGGCCCCGGACAGCACTCGCAAGCGGACGTCGACGAAGCCCATGCAGCGGGCTGGGACCTCGGCGTGTGCGGCGAGCAGGGCACCGTCGCGCGCATCGGCGACCTTCGTTACAGCCAGATCGGTGGCATCACCGATCACGACGCGCAGGGCTACTGGGGTCTCGCGAACATCGCGAGCGACCCGGAGACCGGCGAAATGGTCATCGGCCGTGGCGCGGTGTGGCAGACGATCACCGACTACTACGCGACGACCCTCGTCGACATGGTGAAGATCCTCAACGGTGAACTCCAGGACACGGAATTCGCCGAGGGCTTCAACTTCGTGGAATCGGCACACCAGCTCGGCTCGGGTCAGACCGCGGCCGCGCAGGTGCTCGACGCCCCGCTCCAGCAGCCGGGTGGACTCGCAGCGATCGCGAATGCGAACACGGGCCTCAATCAGCTTCTGCGTCCGGACGCCGGCTGGTTCACGGCCAACTCGGGCCACACCATGATGGGCACCGTCGACTCGACGGGGCATCGTCAGGGCGCCGCGCTCGACGTCGTTCGTTCGCGAGTTCGCGATGCGGGCTTCCTCGGTGACGGCACCAACCGCGGCGCGCAGCGCCTTCTCTCCCTCGCGGGAACGGGCCTCGAAGGCCGCATGATGAACGATCAGCAGATGCGCCTCGCGGCGACGGCTTCTGCTCCGACGTCTGGCGCCCTCACGGAAGAAGTCCTCCAGCACGCCTCGCCGGTTCGCGGCCAGTCGTCGCCGGTGCGTCGTCTCCGTGCGCAGATCGCTTCGCAGCTCAGCGCGTGGCAGTGCAACTACGACGCGTCGTTCAGCGACGACATGCTCTTCGGTCTCGCGCAGCGTCTCCACGACGGTGCGCCGATCACGTGCGCCACGGATCCGGAAGTGTGCTTCGGCCGCGACTGGGACTTCCACCTTCCGAGCGGCGATCTCGACTACGATCTCATGGCGCAGTACGCGGCGAACTTCATTCACCACGGCGTGCTCGCACACGAAATCGGTCACTCGCTCGGCCAGCGCCACAACTTCACGGGCTCGGCCGACGCGATCAACTACTTCGACCAGTACTGGCGCGTTCGCGGCCTGGGTCACGGCGCGATGGGCATCCGTCCGCGCTACGAGTACGTCGCCGCAGGTCAGGGCTTCTACTCGGACGAAGAACGTGCGGGTCGCGTCGATGAGTACTCGTACTCGTCGGTCATGGACTACAAGGGCTTGAACGAAGACGCGCACGGCCTCGGCCGCTACGACTACGCGTTCATCGCCAACGGCTACACGAACCTTGTCCAGGCGTTCCGCAACGTCGCCGACATGGGCCGCGCGCAGCAGTACTACACCGCCACGGCGGGCAACGGCTTCTCGACGCCGATCGATCTCACGTCGTGGCAGTCGGGCGTCCTCCACGGCCTGCACTACACGATGATCCCCGAGATCTTCGGTACCAACGCCGCGGGTCAGCCGAACATCGGCGACGACAACCGCTACTGGGTGTTCTTGAACGAGACGACCTCGACGGGCGTCACGGGCTGGGGCGATCCGAGCTTCACGAACATGACCGCCGACGGCGGCCACCTCCTCGTGCCGTACCGCTTCGACTCGGACAACCGAGCGGGCCTCGTGTGGCAGGACCAGCGTTACGACGCGGGCGCAGACGGCTACGAGTCGCTGCACTACGTCCAGGAGCGCTTCCTGAACTACTACTTCCAGAACAGCTACGGGCGTTACCGCTCGGGCTTCTCGACGGGCAAGTACGTGGCCCGTATGTGGAGCCGCTACATGGAGCAGATCCACCAGACCACGCAGATCATGGCCTTCGACATGATCAACTTCGGGGACTTCTTCTCGACGTTCCCGAGCTGGGACCGGGTCCGAAACGACCCGACCGAGCGTGGTGGTTACGTGAACCTCGTGTCGACGGCGATGACGGCCGACACACTCACCGCGACGCTGACGATGCCGGAAATGGGCATCCACAACGCGGCGATCCAGGCAGACGGATCGAACCTGATCGCGCAGAACCAGATCAACAATGCGGGCTTCAACATCCCGATCAATGTTGGTCGCGCGTTCGAATCGAACTGGCGTCAGGAAGCCGGGTTCTGGTGGTACGAGCAGCTCAACCGAGCGGGTTCGTACTACGACAAGGTCATGGCGGTTGAAGCCATGGTCGATCCGGAGCTGGCGCTCCTCGGGCGTGATACCCCGAACGACATCCGCCAGTTCCAGCTGAGCATGTACACGATCTACCCCGCGCAGATGATCCGTCTGTTCGGTGGTCTCCTCGCGGAAGACAACCTGGACTTCGCGCCGATCGTGAACACGATGAACCTTCCTGGCGGCAGCAGCATGCGTCCGGAAACCCAGCGCGGCTGGGTGACTCGCACGCACGTTGCGACGCTCAATCTCCCGGCCCCCGCAAACGGCCGCGTGATCGACAACCTCCGTCAGCCGATCGACCCGCAGGATCACTTCACGATCCAGCTCGTCGCGGCGGTTCACACGATCGCGGAGTTCCCCGCGTCGTACGACCAGCGCTACATGGACTACGCGCGTCTCTGGGTCGACGGCAGCACGGAAGCGGTCACGGTCTCGAACCCCGCGGTCAACACCGTGTCGTTCGAAGATCCGTGGAACCACATGACCTACCGCGCACTGCACTTCGGTGCGGCAGCGGGTGAGCCTGGCGCGGACGTCGGTGCCTCGCCGTACATTCACCCTGCGACGGGTGCGCGTGCGAACGAAGCAGGCGTTGCAGCCCGCATGATCCTCCACATCCAGGACCTCGACTTCCAGCGTCTCAATGCGAGCACGCCGGCAGCGCGGACCGCGGCGGAACAGGCGGAGCACAAGTACCTCGACCTGCTCAGCGTGATGCGCGACCTGACCCGCCACTACGGCTCGGGCGTCGCGTACCTCCCGGAAAACGGCTGATCGAGCCTCTTCGATCTCCCCCGTCTCAGCCTCTCGTCTCTCTCTCTCCTCGAAGTAACAGCGACCCGAATCCTCTCCCGCAGCGAACACTGCGGGAGAGGGGGTAGGGTTGTGCGCTTACTCCCCTGCTCTCCCAATCGATCAAATCCGCAGAGCCGATTCGCGCGATGGCGTGGTTCGACAGGCTCACCATGAGGTGACCCGCGAAACGCGGTCACGTGGTGGCGTGGTTCGACGGGCTCACCATGAGATGCCCACAAGAACTCGGGCGCGCGAACTCGATCAGTGCGAAGTCACGTTGCGCACGTCCGCTTCGATCGCGTTCGCGATGAAGGCACCGAACGTTCGCTGCCCATGCTCGTTGTAGTGAAGGCTGTCGCCCGGAAGCCGCAACGCGTTGGCGGATTCGCTCGCGACGAAACGCTCGAGCGGATCGTGAACGACGAACCCCGCGTCGCGCGCTCGCGCTGCCACCCAGTCGTGGATGTCGCGATAGTGGTAGTGCGCGAAGTCGCGGAGCACCGGCGAGATGACGAAGTGCGCGCGCGCATGCGACGTGGCGACGGCGTGGCCGAGCTGGGCGATCGCGGCCGCGAGGTGTGCGCGGTGAACGGGCTCGGCGAAGAGCACGGTGTACTCGTCGCGGTAGTCGCGACTGCGATCGTAGAGTGCGCGGCGCAGCGTCCAGCGCGTGCGCTCGAAGAGGTGGAACGAACTCGCTTCGACCGCGCGCGTCGCGACGTCGTCGAGTGTCTCGGCGCGAACGGGGGCGAGACGGTCGAGCAAGAGATCCTGTGCGTCTTTGCGTGCCGCTTCGTCGGGCGTCGCAAAGCGATTGTACGGTCCGCTCATGATCATCACGTCGTTCATGCAGAACACGACGACGACCACAGCGGGACGGAACGCGCGTACGTGACGCTCGAACCAGACGGCTTCTTGCGCGGTGTCGTAACCCGAGACGCCGAAGTTCAGCACCTCGGCGTGCGTGTTCGCGAGCGAGGCTTCGACGCGGCGCGGAAGCGTATCGGCGAGACCGACCTTCTCGCTCGTCTGGAGCGAGTCACCGAGCATCGCCACGCGAGGGCGCGCCGGGTCCGGCTCGATCGCGTGCTCGCGGTCGTCGCGCATCGCGCCGGCGTTGAACCCGGCGGGGCCGTAGGGCATCGGCACCCAGGTCGATGGGGTCGGTTCGTAGACCAGTCGAGGATCGTCGGAGCGCCGGTAGATCGTGCGGTTCATGCGCCGGATGCGGTCGCGCCAGGCGTCGTCGCCCGTGCCCTGGTGCGCGCGTTCGTGACGCTCGTACAGACGAAGGCCGCACTCGCCGAGCCCGAGTGAAAGAGCGGTCGCCGCGAGAGTGAGTGCGAGCCTGGTGGCGGTCGTGGCCGGCATTCGGGGGGGCGGCGCCGAGGACATGTGGGCGGAATGTATCGTAGAACGTGGGGACGGTCCTGCTTAGTTGCATTGTTCGCAATGGGGACGGTCCTGCTTAGTTGCATTGTTTGGGAACCGGACGACGAATCAGGACCGCGCAGCCCCTCACGGCGATGCTTCGTGGGTCGATCGAAGAGGCACGGAGTGAGCGCTCCGGAACGCTCGCCACGTGCAAAACGCCGGGGAGCGATGCAGAAAGATCCCTGGCTGAACAATGCAACTAAGCAGGACCGTCCCCACTTCGACAATGCAACTAAGCAGGACCGTCCCCCTTTTGCTTGCTGCCGCGTGCAACCCACCGCACCCCGCGACGTCCACGCACGCACCCCCGCGCCCCCCGGTCGATGATTCCTCGCCACGCTTCGTGCAGGCCGCGGCCGCGGGGGAGGTGCCGCAACTCGTCACGGCCGCGCGTGCCGAGGCCAATCGCGCGGGGAGGGTGCTGGTGGTCTACGTCGGCGCGACCTGGTGCGAGCCGTGTCAGTACTTTCATCGCGCCGCTGACGCACACGCGCTCGATCGAATCTTTCCGCGCGTGACGTTCCTCGAGTTCGACCTCGACCGCGATGCCGATCGACTCGCCGCCGCCGGCTACGCGTCCGAGATGATCCCGCTCTTCGTGCGGCCCGACACCACAGGCCGCGGCAGCGCGCGTCGCATCGCCGGGTCGATCCACGGCCCCGGCGCTGTCGACGAGATCACCCCGCGGCTGCGCGCCATCCTGGCCGACTGAGCACGCGGTCGGCGCGCGCGCGCATTCGGTCGCGCGGCGACGACCCGCCGGTGCAGAATCGTGGCGCGGCGTGTTCGACGCATGCGCCGCATCGGAGTGCGCCATGCTCGCTGCCCGCCTACGACGCCTCGCCCCGCTCTTCGTGTCCGCGATGCTCGCTTCTTGTACAGGAGCAGAACCGGCGGGCGTCGCGACGAACGCGATTCGAGGAACCGTTCGTGATGCGTTCACGGCTCAGCCGATCGCTGGCGCCGAAGTGCGTATCGAACGAAACGGCGAGCGTATCGCGACGGCCATCACGCTCGGGGACGGACGCTTCGCGATCGATCGCGGTCAATGGCAGGACAAAAGTCCCGTTATGCG
>CBIHQZ010000251.1:0-8031 GCA_966212315.1 uncultured Myxococcales bacterium | reverse complement strand
CCGGGTTCACGATCTGCACGCCGTCGAGGTCGAGATCCAACGCGGCCGCGCGCGCTCGCACGAAGTCTTCGCGGCCCAGCAGAATCGGCCTCGCGATGCGTTCGTCGCGCACGATGCTGGCGGCCTTGATGATCTTGTCGGTTTCGCCTTCGGGAAACACCACTCGCCGCGGCGCGGACTTCGCGATCGCGAAGATCTTTCTCACCGCCATGCGCGTCGGCGACAGCTGTCGTTCGAGCTTGTCGCGATACTCGTCGACGTCGAGATTCTGTCGCGCGACCCCCGTTTCCATCGCCGCCTTCGCCACCGCCGGCGCGACCCACAACAGCGCGCGATCGTCGAAGGGCTTCGGGATGATGTAGTCGCGACCGAAGCGCAGCCCTTCCACGCCGTACGCCATCATCACGCGATCGGGAACGTCGACACGGGCGAGTTGCGCAAGGGCATGCGTCGCGGCGAGCTTCATCGTTTCGTTGATAGTGCGCGCGCGAACGTCGAGCGCGCCGCGGAAGATGTACGGGTACCCGAGTACGTTGTTCACCTGGTTCGGGTAATCGCTCCGCCCCGTTGCGACGATGGCATCGGGTCGCGCCGCGGTGGCGATCTCGTAGCTCACCTCGGGGTCGGGATTCGCGAGCGCGAAGATGATCGGATTCGCCGCCATCGTCTGGAGCATCGACGCGTCGACGATGTTCCCCACCGACAGCCCGACGAACACATCGCGTCCGCGGAGCGCGTCGGCGAGCGTGCGCACGTTCGTGTCGGTCGCGAATGCGCCCTTGTAGCGATCCATCTCGTGCGTGCGGCCCTGGTAGATGACGCCGAACTTGTCGAGCATGAGAATGTGTTCGCGCTTCACGCCGAGCGAGACCCACAACTCCATGCAACGCACCGCGGCCGCGCCCGCACCGCTGCACACGACGGTGACCTCCTCGAGCTTCTTGCCGACGATCTCGCATGCGTTGATCAACGCAGCGCCGGTGATGATCGCCGTGCCGTGCTGATCATCGTGGAAGACCGGAATGCTCATCCGCTTCCGCAGCTCTTCTTCGATGTAGAAACACTCGGGCGCCCGGATGTCCTCGAGGTTGATCCCGCCGAACGTCGGCTCGAGTCGCGCGACGGTGTCGATGAACTGGTCGGGGTCGGTGGTGTCGACCTCGATGTCGAACACGTCGATGTCGGCGAACTTCTTGAAGAGCATTCCCTTGCCCTCCATGACAGGTTTCGCCGCGTACGGTCCGATGGCGCCGAGCCCCAGCACCGCCGTTCCGTTGGTGATTACGCCGACGAGATTGCCTCGCGCGGTGTACCGGTTCGCGAGCTGCGGATCGCGCGCGATCTCCTTGCACGGCTCGGCGACACCTGGCGAATACGCCAGCGAGAGATCGCGTTGCGTGACCGACGGCTTCGTCGGCACGACCTCGATTTTTCCGGGGCGTCCACTGCTGTGATAGTCGAGCGCATCTTGTCGGCGAATCAGGGGCATGCCGGGAACGTAGCGCAGTGATGCGCGCGCGAGCATGACGAGTGTGCGCGAGGTGCATTGCGCGGTGACGGCGTGCGTCGTGACGCGCCCCTCACACAAGGCCGCGCCCCACGCCCACGCGCCACGCCCACGCGCTACGCCACCATCGTTCCAGCCCCTCTTTCGACGACGCCTGCGCCCGCGAGTCATTGCTGGCGTCGGAGGGAGAGGGGCGCGGCGGCAGCCGGGGGTGAGGTCTCGATTCGCGATGTGCAAGCCACGACTCGACGGTCATCCGACTCGACGTGAACGAGATCACATCGAGGCGTGCGGCTCGGCCGGAAAACCCTCAGCTCGGCCTTGAGAATCAGTGTATTTCGCGTGCTTCGCTGTGGACAGACTCATGACCGCGGGGGATAGACTCGACTCGATGCTGGCCTCTGAAATCTCCGATCCGGAAGGCACGCGCGGATCGTTGGTGATCGCACCGAACCTCTCGGTGCTGGACATCACTCGCGACGGTGACGACTCACTGGTGCTGGTGCGAGTGGGTTCTCCGGCCGATCGCTTCTTCTCGCCGATGCTCGCCGCGCAATTGATGATCGACGTGCGCGGACTGGTTCATCAGAGCTGTTTCAGCAAGCCCGAACCCCCTGGCGGCCGGAAGGCGAAAGAAGGACATCCGCGCGGCGTTCGCCGCTGGGCCTTCGCGCAAGAGATCTTCAGCAACGAGGGACGCGGCACCGAATCGGGCCACTTTCTCGAACACCTGGTGCTGGAGATGGCGCTCACGGTCTCGCGGCCGGGGCGCTCGCGTCGCTTCGCCGCAGAAACCAGCTGGAACTGGCGCGAAGAGCCCGATCGCTTCCGACTCCGGTTCTTTCACATGGACGAACCCCTCGTTCGTTCCGCACTCGATCTCTGCTCCACCGCGCTGCAACAGCGAAACTATTCGCTCGATCTCGGCGCCGTTCGTTAGACTCTCTGTTCATGAAGCGCGCGGGGACTCGCCCGTTGTTCGTTGCGTTGGCCCTCGCATCGATCACGCCGTCGATCGCGAACGCGCAGTGGGTCGATCTCGCGGGCACACAACCGCACGCGCTCGACACCGCGACACCGCTCGCTCCGGCGAGTGATTGCGAGAGCTGCCACGCGCGCGGCGACGCCGATCCGAGCAGCGCGTTCATGCCGACCGACACGTGGCGCGGTTCGATGATGGCGAACGCCGTGCGCGATCCGCTCTATCTCGCGGCACTCACGGTCGCCGAACAAGATCACGCCGGCATCGGCGACTTCTGTCTGCGCTGCCACACGCCGAATGCATTCATCGCCGGTCGCACGCGCGTCGATGCGCAATCGGGCTTCGGCCGCATGCCGCCATTGCTCGCATCCGACGGTGACGGCGTGACGTGCGACGGATGCCATCGAATGATCGCGCCGACGACGAATGCGTTCGGCAACGGGCAATACGAGTACTCGCCGACCGACACCCGTTTCGGTCCGTACGACGACGCGATGAGCATGCGTCACGGCACCGCGCAGTCGACGTTCACCGCGGAGTCGCGCTTGTGTGGAACCTGTCACGGGCTGAGCAACCCACTCGTGCATCGACGCGCCGCGGACGGCAGTGACACCGGCGTAGCGATGCCGCTCGACACGACGTACGCCGAATGGGCTGCGTCCGCGTTCGCACGCGCGGGCGATCCCGCAGCGCGCACGTGTCAGGACTGTCATATGCCGCGGGCCGACGGCGATCTGTTCGTGTCGACGACGGGTGGTGTGCCGCGCACGATGCCGCGACGTCACGACTTCGCAGGCGCGAACGTGTGGGGCATCGGTGTGGTGCGAGACGTGCGCAACGATCCATCGGTCAGCGCCCACTACGACCTCGCGATCGAACGTGCGCACGCAATGCTCGCCAGTGCCGCGCGACTGACCGTGATGGATGCACCCGCCTCGGCGATGCCCGGCGAGACCGCGCACGTGACGGTGCGATTCGAGAACCTCTCGGGCCACAAGCTCCCGACCGGTTACGCCGACGGACGGCGCGTATGGCTCGAGGTCGCGCTCGTCGATGCGAGCGGTGCTGCGCAGATCGTGTCGGGTCGCTACGACGACGCCAACGCCGCGCTCGACGAGACCGATCCGCAATTGCATCTCTACGAAGCGCTGCATGGTCGCATCGGCACCGGCGTCGAAGAACATCTCGCCTTGCACGACACGGTCGTGCGCGATACCCGCATCCCGCCGCGCGAGATGACCTCGAATGCGGACATCGCGCCGGTCGGTGCGGACTTCGCCGGTGGCGCGAACGGAACGCTTCGCAACGACGACGTCGCGACCTACGCGATCGCGATTCCCTCGACCGCCAGCGGCAGTGTCACCGTTCGTGTGCGCGCGCTCTATCAGTCGACGACGCGCCAGTATGTGGAATTCCTCGAGCACGAGAACCACACCGACGACCGCGGCACCACGTTGCGCGCAGCGTGGGAAGCCTCGGGGCGCGCGGCACCGATCGAGATGACGACCGCGTCGCGCGCGATCACGGTGGCGGCGATGAATGTCGACGCGGGCACCGATGCCGCGACCGATGCGAGCATCCCTGGCGACGCGATCGGGGCCGAAGAACGCAACGCGCAGCCTTCTGGATGTGGCTGTCGCGTGCCGGCGCACGAAGGACACGCACCCGCGGGCATCGCGTGGATCGCGCTCGCCGCCACGGCCGTGACGACAATCCGTCGCCGCACGCGACGCGCATAGCCACCGCGCAAGCGCGGAGAATGACGCGGACGGGCTCGCGACTCGGCCATGCACTGCCCTTGGCGCGACGGGCGCGCCGGTGTTCAATCACGCGCATGCGCTTTCACACGCTTGCTCTCGTCGCCGCAGCCCTCGCCGCCGCGGCGTGCGGTTCATCCACGAACGCCCTCGACGACGGCTCCGCCGATCGATCGCAGCCCGCGGACGCGACCGGCGACTCGATGACTCGCGATGTGCCTGCGATGGACGCCGTCATCGGGACCGACGTTCCGGTTGGCACCGATGTGCCGGTCGGCACGGATGTCCCGACCGGCACCGATGCGGGCACCGACGTCCCCGTCACGACGGTCGACACGTGCAACGGCACCGCAGCAACCGGCGTGTGGCTCGCCGACCCGTCGATGTGCATCAATCAATTCGCCGGTTCGCTCATGCGCCCGCGCGGAATCGCGTTCGCGCCCAACGGCGATCTCTTCGTGAACGACTTCGGTCGCATCACGGTTCTCCACGACGACAACCACGACGGCAGCATCGGCACCGGCGAGCGCACGACCTTCGGCATGATCGGCACGACCGGTACGCCGCACGGCATCGCCTTCAGCCCCGACGGCGCGTTCCTGTACGCGTCGAACACGACGACCGTGTACCGCTTTGCGTACTCCGCCGGACTTCGCACCGCGATGGGCACCGCGCAAACCGTGGTCGCGAACATTCCGAGCGGCGGACACGCAACGCGCACGCTGGTATTCGATTCGACCGGACGTCTCTACGTGAGCGTCGGCTCGGAAGGAAACCTCGATCAGAATCCGACGTTGCTCGCGACGCGCGCGACCATTCGTCGCTTCACGATCCCCGCAACGCTCCCGAGCGGCGGCATGCAGTACTCCACGGGTGAAGCGTGGGTCACCGGCATGCGCAACGAGGTCGGTCTCACGATCGATCGCGCCGGGCGTTTCTGGGGCGTCGAGAACGGTCGCGACAACGCAGTGTTCCCGTCGGGAAGTGACGTGCACTACGACAACCCCGGCGAAGAACTGAATCTCGTCACCGAGACCGGCTCGCACTTCTACGGTTACCCGTCGTGCTGGAGCGAAGGCCGCGTGCTCGCAGGCGGCAACGGACCCGCGACGCAGCACGGTGATCCGCAGTCGACGTCACCCGCGGTGCGCAACGACGCGTGGTGCCAGGACACCGCCAACGTTCATCCGCCGGCATTCGTGATGCCTGCGCACTGGGCGCCGCTCGGCGTGACCGAATACGCCGGCAGCACGTTTCCAGCCGATTGGAATGGCGACTTGCTGATCACCTCGCACGGCTCGTGGAACAGCGAACGCGGGCAGGTCGGTCGCCTCGTCGCACGCGCGCATCTCGCGTCGGACGGCAGCGTGATGTCGGTAACGCCGATCCTCGGGCAGTCGTCGGGCGGCATGCTCGGTATGGGGAGCTGGAACGTGCGCCCGGTCGACATCCGTGTCGGACCGGACGGCGCGATCTACTTCTCGGACGACTCGGGCGGCCGCGTGTTCCGCGTCGGCTACCGCCACTGATCGCACGCGCGATTCGCGCATTCATACCCCGCCGCCTCGCCAGCCTCACGAAGGCGTCGACCTCGTTGCGCGCGTCGACGCGTTCGATCCCTCGAGAAACTCACCCCGGGCAGTACACCACCGGCAGCGCGCCGCGATTGTTGCCGCCATGGCAGTCGGCGATCGAATGCATCGGATCGACTTCGACGAGCACACGTCGCACGGCGGTGGCGTTCGGCAGCGTTGCATCGCACGCGACATCGACGCACTGCCCGGGCGCGAGGAGCCGCGGCGTATTCACGCGACACAGATCCATCGGCGTTCCCGATTCGTTGAGCGAGAAGACGACGGGCACGCCATCGGTCACGGCGTTCGTGCCGCGGTTGCAGACTCGTGCCTGCAGGTGCTGCGACGTCGACATGCTCGTGCAGAGATCGAGCGGGTTGAGTAGCGAGACGGTGAGGTCCGCGACCGCGCCGCGCGTGGGCGCGGGCTGAACGTTCTGACGAAAGTTGTCGAGCCGCGGTTGCTCCCAGTTCCGCAGCGCCATGCTCGTGCGCGGCACCACTGCGTCGTCGCCGATGTTCGTGACCGAGTATGCGTGCTGATTCCAGATCGCGCGCGATGACGGCCAGCGGTCCATCGGATCGCGCAAGATCACGAACCCTGTCGACTGCGCCGAGGCCACGCCCGGCATGAGCGGATCCGCCGCCGGGCATCCCGGTCCGTGCGTGCGCGGCACGATGATCTCGGTCGAGAAGTCTCCGTCGACATCGGCGACAACCGGGTATTCGTAACCCGTGCCACTCGACGCGGCCGCCGAGTAGATGACGTCACCGTTGGCGCCATTGAACACGCGCAGGAAGCATTCGTCGCGATAGACGACTTCGGCCGCGCCGTCGCCATTGAAGTCGAACACGGTCGATCCGGTCGAACTCGACGATGCGTCCTGCGATCGCTGCGCCCACAGCACGCCCGCCGGTGTCGGCGTGGTGCCGTCGCGGAGCGTCGACGAGCGATTGCAGCGCCCGCCCATTCGGTGAGTCGCCGCGGTCGCGTCGCAGTCAGGGTCGTACACCGCGTAGTAGTCGGCACCCGCCGTCGCGAACTCGGGGAGTCCGTCGCCATCGAAGTCGGCAGCAGTCGGCGCGCCGCCGTTCGGGGTGACACCGGATGGGCCGCGCATGAGCGGAAACGGCCCGAACACCACGTCGCCGGCGATCGTCTGGATGCGCGCGGTGTGATCCGCGCCCGAGATCACGACGACCTCGGGTATCGAAACGTTCGAAGGGACACCGTCGACGTTCCAATCGCCGAAGTCCGCCAGTGCGACGGGGCCCGTGCTCGCGGCGGTGGCGTGCCAGTACGGCGCGAGTGCGTAGCGATGTGTCGCGCGGTTCCATTGGAACACGCCTTCACCGCGTACGAGTTCGGGCCATCCATCGTGGTCGACGTCGGCTGCGACCGGCGTGTCGCGCGTGCCGTCGAACGACGTGTCCATCGTCGCGTCGGTGTTGAGCAGGCAGCCGTCGTGATCGAAGACGAATCGTCCGATCAACACTTCGGGCACCCCGTCGTCGTCCATGTCGACGACCGATGGGCCGCCCGCCATCACGCCGGAAACTTCCACCGGCGGCGCGCCAGCCATGTCGCAGCGCCGTCCGATCCACGCGACCGCGAGCTGTTGCGGTGCAGGATCGACGATGCGGTAGGCGATGACTTGCATCGTGCCGTCGCTGAACGTCGTGCTGTTGTGACGATGCACCGTGACGATCTCGGGATGTCCTGTCGCCGCACCGGACGTGTTGTGCAGATCACCGTCCAGATCCGCGATCGCGAGTTGCGCGCCGTAGTACGGCTCACTGGCGGGATCGAGAAAGCCGATGTGCATCTGCTCGCGGCACGTGCGGCCGTCCCACAGACGCAGCACGCCGCGCCGGTCTCCACCCGGTTGCGCGAAGCTCATCGCCACGATCGAAGGGCGCAACACGTTGGCATCGCCATCGAGATTCAAATCGGCGACGAGCGGCGACGAATAGATCTCTGTCGCGCTCGCCGTGGGATCACCCGCCGCGGTGCCGGTCCATTCGCACTCGATCGCGGGCGTCACACCCATCACGGGGCTCGCGCGCATGCACGACGGATCATTGATCATCGTGGCCGGAACGCCGTACGGCACGCAGGTGTGGTCGGCATCGCAGTAGCTATCGCCGGGGCAGTCGTCGTTCGTGGTGCACATCCCGAGATCGGCGACGCAGGTGTCGTGCGTGCACCGCT
>CBIHQZ010000250.1:0-8047 GCA_966212315.1 uncultured Myxococcales bacterium | reverse complement strand
CCGCCTCGCGTTCGAGAACGCGGATCAGTTCGTCCCACTTGCCGGTGTCTGCGTAGAAGACTTCGAGTTCGTCCCACGCCTGCATCGCGAGGTAGCGCTTCTTGAGCGCCTCTTGCGCGCGACGATCATTGGCATCGAGCGCGAGGACGCCCTGCCACGCTTCGACGGCAACGGTGTCGTCGTTCAGCGTGTCGCCGGCGATCGTTCCGAGCTTCACGAGCAGCGCGATGCGCGCCGCGGAGTCACCCGTCTGCGCTGCTTGTTCACGCAGCACGTGCGCGAGCTTCGGGAAGTCTTTCGCGCGTTCGTAGAAGCCGCTCAGCTGCGTGAGCGCGTCCATGTTGCCAGGATCGCGCGCGAGCACTTGCTCCCACAGATCAATGCAGATCTCGGGCTTCTTGATCTTGTCGGCCGCGAGTCGCGCCATCGACAAGTATGCTTCGAGTTGCTCGCTCTCGGGCGCGCGCCGCGCCTCACGGCGCATGATGCCGAGAAGCTTCTCCCAGTCGCGACGCTGCTCGTAGCGCGACTTCAGGAAGTCGATCGCGCCTGCGTGATCGGGATCGATCTCGAGCACCGCCTCGAACGCCTTGATCGCTTCCGCGACGTTGTTCGTTCGCTCGGTGTGCACGCGCGCGATGCGCTCGTACGTCTCGATGCGCTCCGAGTCTTCCGCGAGCAGCTCGGCCTTCTGCACGAGCGTCTTCACGACGTCCGCCCAGCGCTTCTGCCCTTCGAACTTCACTGCCTGCTCTTCGAGCGCCGCCACCTGTGCCGGATCGGGCGCAGGACGTCGTGCGCCGCCAGTTCCGCCACTCGACGGTGCCGCGCTTCCGCCTCCGCCGCCCGCATCGCCCTCGGCGCTGATTTCGGACTGGAGACGCGATTCAAGCTCGTTGAGATGCATGTGTCAGGTCACTCCGTACGGTCGGTCTGTTCGCGGATGCCCGTGGCAGCGGGCGTCCGCAGCGTGGGCGCGAGATGTTCTATTTCGGTGTCGTCGTCGAGCGGGCGCGAAGCAGTCGAATCACTGCCCCTGCGCCTGCAGCTCACCCAGGCGTGCCTGCGCGGTCTGCAAGTAATCCGGAGGCGCACCGCCGCCGCGAGCGGCGATGAATTGACCGAGATAAAGAATCGCTTGCGGACGACGGTCGGGCATTTCCGCGTACGTCATGCCGAGCGAGAAGAGCGCTTGAACGAGCTGCGGATCTTCGCGAACCGCGGCGAGAAATTCTTCGGTCGCCGGCACGTTCTGGTTCTGACGCAAGAGCGTGAGACCGAGAATGTTGTGCATCTGTCCACGCTCGGGGGTGCCTTCGGGCGCGACTCGAAGTCCCTCGCGAAGCACTTGCGCTGCTTCGTTGTAGAGCGCGGCGTTCATGTACACGCGACCGAGACGCGCGTAGGCCTGATAGGCGCGCGGCGCGGCTGCGATGCAGTCCGTATACGCTCGCAACGCGGCCTGCGGTTCGTCGAGCGCTTCGGCAACTTGCCCGAGGCGGAAGAACGCCATGTACATGTGCTGATTGCGCTGCGTCGCTGCCTGGAACGAAGTGCGCGCCGCTTCGAGGTGCGCGCCGCCTTCGCTGTTGTCCGCGTTCTCGGGCGCGGTCGCGATCTGGTAGTGCGCGTTGCCGCGTTGGAAGTGGTACTCGGCGTTGTTCGGATTGCGCGAGATCGCACGGTCCAGTGCATCGATCGCGTTCGTCCAGTCGCGCTGACGAATGTACGAGAGTGCGAGGTTGTAGAGCGGGAGGTCGTAGCGGTGATCCTCTTCCGCTGCGCGCTGAAATTTCTCGCGTGCATCCGCATATCGGTTCGCGCGCAACAGACCCATCCCCTGGTTGTTGCTGTCGACTGCTTCGCGATTGTACTCGCTGCAACCGACTGCGAACGCGAGCATCATCCCCATCACGCCTGCGCGCTTCATTCGTGTCTCCTCTGGCTTAACGCGATTCATGGACGCGGCGGATTCTAGGCGAGCGGAGCGAAGCGGCTCAACATCAAACGCTGTTGCGATCGCCTCCAGCGAGCAGTGCTTTACGAGCGTGTCGTGCACCCAAAGCGTGGTCCGCCGATGCGCACGTTGACAAGCTCGGCATCCGCGTTTTTCCAGCCTGAATCGATGCGTCGGCGCCCCAAATGAAGAAAGACCCGATGGTCGATACCACCGGGTCTCTCGTTGGAACGCGATCGCTAGGCGATCACTCGGGGTGCTGAAGGTTGAACGGGTAGTTCACCGTCACGATGCCGCCGCCTTCCGGCGACGGGAACTGCCAGCGACGGACCGCGTTCGCGATGCACGTTCCAACCGACGGAACCGGCACCGAGCTCTCTGCGACGCTCGAGCCCATGACCGTTCCGTCGCCGCCGATGATGAATCGGATGACGACGCGGCCTTCGAGCTGCGGGTTCTGCGCGAGCCCTTGCTCGTGGCAGTGCGAGACCTGTCCGAGGTTGCGAAGCACGACGCGACGAATCGCTTCGGGCGAGAGCAAACCCGCAACGGTCGGAGGGGCCGCACGAACGAGCGGACCCGTCGTGCCGCGACCGTGGAGACCGCGACCGGCGCCCGAGCCGTAGCCCTGCCCCGTGCCGGTGCCCGAGCCGTGACCCATGGTTCCGACGTTGCCGAGACCGATGGTGCCTTCGCCCGTACCGCCGCCGCCCCAGCCCGTGCCGGTGGCGCCGAGACCGCCGTACCCGAAGGCATCGCCGATCGTATCGCCGGTCATGTTGCCGTTCGCGTTCTGGTTGTCCATGCCGGACTCGGTGAGACCACCGAACGGCGAGACGATCCCAGAAGCGCCACCCGCTGCGCCGCCACCCGGCGCGCCGAGGGCCGCGAAGATACCGCGGTTCTGAACCGCATCACGTGCCGCCTGGCGCGAGAGGTGCGGCGGTTCGCCGTTGTTGCGAATCGCGTAACGCGCGCTGCGAGCAGGCGAATCGCGACGACCCATCTTGCCTTCCGGCCCGGCGTGACGGGTACCCGTGCCGCCCTCCTGCTGGTCGTCGTTGTTCGGCTGCGGCTGCTGCTCGGGCTGGCGCTCCTGCTGGCGAGCGATGAACGCGCGAAGTTCGTTGAGACGATCTTCGTCGTTGCCCTGCGAGAGGAACCCGCTGTCGTCGGCGACCGCGAACTTCATCGCGAGGATCGCGGCGGTGACCGCGACGGCCGAACCGATGCCGGCACCGAGCATCGCCGGATCACGCTTACCTGCGCCGACGACCCGGCGACCCGGGGCGACGACCTTGGCGAGGACCGTGAGTCCGCCGACTTCCATCTTGTATCGACCGTTCGGGCGAACGTCGATTTCCTGTGCGCCCGGAGCCGCGCTCGAGGGGCGGACCTGGCCGGCCGCGACGAGTTCCTGGAGCGACTTCTTCACGCCGTCGATCTCGGCTTCGCCCGTCGCGCCCTGAAGGAACACGAAGCGCGTGCCGCCCCCGCGGTTCAACACCACCGGGACCTGATTCGCGCTCTGGAGGATCTCCGGTCCGACCACGAAGCGCGAGACGTCTCGGTTCGCTTCGATGTTCTTGTGGTCGAGGACGATGCCCACACCCGCACCTGCGAGCGCGATGACCGTTCCGATACCGCCGATGAGGTAATTATGAGTCGCCGCGCTCGCGCCGATCAGCGCGGTGCCGAGACCCATGCCGCCGCCGAGAGCTGCCGACGACGGGGCGCCCTTCAGCTTGCCGCCGACGAGTGCGAAGTCCTTCGAGCCATCCAGATGCGCGACATGAAGGATCGCGTTCTTCCAAAGGATGCTGACTTCGACGGCCTGCGATCCGACCTCTTCGACCTCGTGCGGGTTGACGTCCCCGCGCTTGATCAACTGATAGATCTCTTCGCCGTCGACGGTCCCCGCGGTCGCCGGCGGTGCCGCCGCGAACGGCGAACCACCAAGGCCCGGGAGCCCGGGAATCGGTGCAGCGAACGCGGGCGCCGCGAAACCGGCCGGCGGAACCGACGGAATCGGTGCTGCGACGGGCGGAATCGAAGTCGCCGCCGGCGCTGCCGCCACGGGATTCTTCGCCGCGTTGTACGCCGCTTCGTCGACCGGCTGCCCGATCTCTACGACGATGCGCGTGTTGCCGATCTTGATCTCGTCGTTCGAGTTGAGCGCGCACTTGTTGACGGCTTGCCCGTTCACCAAGGTGCCCGACCCGAGGTCGATGATCTGGATTTCCTCGGGCTTCGCTTCGATGACGGCGTGCATACGCGACACGCTGTCGTCCTCGACGCGAAGGTGACTCTTCTGGTCACGCCCGATCTTGATCACGTTCTGCGCGATCGTCTCGGTGCGAGCCAGAGCGTCGCCCTGGTAAATCTTGAACGTGATGGGAACGACCAGTTTCTGCGCCATCGTGTACCCGTGGGAGCGACTTTACTCGCCCCCGTCCCTTTCCCGAGCGCCGTCCCGGACCATCCAGTGCGGCGTCGTCGGGCGGTTGGACAACGAGATCGTCTAGAGGTTCTCGACAGACTTGAGCATCTCCGGAACGAAGTGCTCACGAATGCGAATAAGGCTGATTCCGGGGCCGCGACGACGAACGCGAGTCGACTCGCCGTCAGGACGAACGAGCTGACCCGAGACGAGCTCATCCGTGAAGTTGAATTCCTGCGTGCGCGCTCCGCCGGATCCCGCCTGCGCGGGTGCTGCCTGCGCGAATGCACTGGAACCGATAAGAGATACGCCCGCGAACGCTACGAGAACGAGGAACCGCTTCATGGGATTCACCCTCCGAGGCTTGCGAAATCTACAGGTACGACGGATGCCGAGTCAAACACAACCTTAGCTTTTCCGGCGGGTTCTCAATGGCCTGCGCGATGCGAACCCGCGCGCTGGGCGGCCGGCGGAGGATAACGCGCGCAGATCGCTGGAAGCCCCGCGTTCGGATTCGCGGCGGGAGCGGCTGGCGCAGGCGCGGCCGACGGAGCACCGCTGGCCGGAGGATTCGCTGCATTCATGGCGGCCACGGCATTGAGCGCGTTGATCGCCTGGCAGTCGTTGCGAATGTGCTGTTCGGCACGCGTGATCGATTCCTGGAAGCGAGCCTGTCCTCCCGCCTTCGTGAGGAACTGCTCGAGGAACTGGATGCCACGCGTGAGGTCCGGCACGCCGGTGTTGATGTAGCTGTCGTAGAGAACGCCCAGATTGAAGAAGCTGTCGGGGCGATTCGCATCGAGCTGCTGCGCGCGCTCGTATTCGGCCTGCGCCTGCGGATACTGCTGGAGTCCGCGGAGCGCCACGCCGAGACCGATGTGCGCGTCGTAGTCGTTCGGGTGGAGTTCGGTCGCGTGCTGGAATGCCTCGCGAGCGTCCGAGTAGCCGCGGAACGAGAGGTTGATCGTTCCGTAGTTCGCCCACGCTTCGTACATCGTCGGGTTCAGCTGGAACGCCTGACGGAAGTGGTTCAGCGCGCGAATGATCTGGCCCGACCGGATGTCGATCAGCCCCCACGTATTGTAGATGTCCGCAACGAAGCCACGGACGTCCGCTGCCATGTCCGAACCGCGCTGACTGGTCACCTGCGCGGCCTGTGAGCACACGATGCCCGCCAGCATCAGCCGCTGCGAACGAGGGTCGTCGCCCGCTTCCGCGAGGTACGTGAGCGCGAGCTGATTGAGAGCCGGAATGTACCGGTCGTCGCGCGCGAGCGCCTGGCGGATGTTGCCGACGGCTGCGCGGCGGTCCTCGGCGCTCCCCGATTCGCGCTGGATCAGCGCGAGATTCGTGTAGCCCTCGACGCAGTTCGGATCGTCGTGGATCGCCGACTCGAACGCCGATCGCGCTTCGGCGTTCTGATGCGCGCGGTACGAGTACACCCCGAGCTGCACGCGGGCGCGGCAGTAGTTGTGTCCTTGTGAAACGTCGATCGCGCGCTGGAACGCGGTGCGCGCGGCGTCGGTGTTGTTGCAGTGCTCGTACGCGAGGCCGCGGTTGAACCACGCCTCGGCGAACGCGCCGCCGGGCTGCGCGTTGGCGGCCGTTTCGAAACGTCCCGCGACGTCGTTGCAAGCGCCCGCATCCCAGTCGCCGCGACCGTTGTTGGCGTCGTCGTGCTGGCGCATGACGCGAGCGGCTTCTTCGAAACGCTGGTGTGCGTTCTGGCTCACGGCTTGTCCGGTGCCTGCCGTGCGGATGACTTCACCGCCGGTCGTGTGGGCCGCATGCGCGTTGTCGACGTGCGTGCCTGCTGCCGGAGTGCCGCCGCACGCTGCTGCCAGCGTGCCGATTGCAATAGAGAGGAGCGTGTATCGAGTGTTCATCGTGGTTCCCCTCTCCGCCTAGTGGCGGCCTCCGTTGGCTGCAGGTGCCGGCGCTGCCGGTGCGGAATCGCTGGTGTCGGCGTTGCCACCGAGACCACCGCCGCCACCGCCGCTGCCGCCACCTTCGTCGTCGTCCGCCGCGGTGTTCGCGAGCTGGTAGATCGCGCGGGCATTGGTCGCACGCGAGAAGAGCAGGTTCGGATCCATGCGGATCTCGTCGGCCAGCGGGTACTGGCGGCGATCGATCTGGTTCAGTTCGCGCTCGCACAGCTGCGACCACTCGTTGAACCAGTGCACGTCCGTCGAGCGGCGGATGCACGCTTCGAAGCCGACCTTGGCGAGGTCGACGAACGCTTGCGAACGCTCGTCACGCATGACGTTCCACGCGTCCAGAAGGTCCGGGTTGCGCTGCACGTCCGGCGGGACGTCCGCGGTGCGGATGTACTGCGCGAACTGGTAGAACATGTCGGCGAGTCGCGCTGCCGCGGCGATCTCCCAGTTCGGCACGTGCATCGTGATCACGGCCGTGTATTGCCGCGTCGCTTCCTGCTCGAGGTAGGTACGCTGCTGCGTGATGAACGGCGTGAGCGTGTGCTCGACCCACGTATTGAACGCGCGCGCGTTGCTCTGACCACGGTAGGTCGGCATACGGCGCGCGGTGAAGCGCTGGTAGACCTCTTCGGCGAGGTAGAAGCGCGCTTCGGCAACCGAGTCGCGCGACTTCTCGACCGCGTCGCCCGCTTCGTCACCGAGCTGCTCGCGAATGCGTGCTTCGCCCGGCGACGCCGCGCGTTGCTGCCCTTCGGCGGCCGCAGGCTGCTCACCCCACGCTGCCACGGCAGCGCGGAAGTAGAGGGTCGCATGCGCATGGTCGTCGAGATTCCAGTAGCCGCGGCCGAGCGCCACGTTGCCCTGGATCTGCTGATCCAGCGTTCCGTTGCGGGCGTAGCGGTTCACGAAGCTCGTGTAGTGATGGACGACGTCCTGCCACGCGCCGTGGATCTGCCCCTGGCGGCGGCCGCGTTCTTCCGGCGTTCCACCCGTCTGGCGTGCGAGGCGCGCCGCGCGGTCCTGGAAGATCTGACCGATCGAGAAGACGACGCCTGCAGCCTGACGACGGCGGGCGGGATCGTTGCCGAAGTAGCGCGCGAACTTCGCGGCGTCTTCGAGCGCATGCTCGTCTTCGCCGAGACCGATGCGGAAGATCGTCGCCTGGCGCAGCGAGTCGGCGGCTTGGGTAACCGCTTCGGCGTCGGCGCGGGTCGCGTCGGCCGTGTGCTCGTGCACGTAGTCTGCGTACTGCTCGTAGAGGTCCGCGGCGCGCGAGAACACCTGGATCGCGTGGTAGTTCCCCGCGAGACGGTAGAGCGCGCGCTGCGCCCACTGGCTGCCACGCGGCAGGAAGCGCTGGATCAGCACGTCGCGGACACGCATCGAGCGACCGAGCATGTTCGCCGCGTCGTAGTCGATTGCGGCGTTGTAGAGCAGTTCGTCCGGATGCGAGTCGGGAGCCGTGGTGCACTCACGATGCGAACGGATGATGTTGATGTACGAGCTCGCTGCTTCGGAGAAGCGACGCGCCGTATGCAACGCTTCCGCGCTCTTGCGAAGAAGCTGGCACGAGAGCGTGTCCATGCGATCGCAGAAGTCGGTGTGCGATCCACGCGCGTTCGCGTTGCAGAAGCGCTCCTTGAGCGACGGAACCGTACGGGCCATGTTCTCGATGCAGGCCGGACGATTCGGGTTCCACTGCGAACCCATCAC
>CBIHQZ010000249.1:0-8097 GCA_966212315.1 uncultured Myxococcales bacterium | reverse complement strand
GGGCGGTGCGGCCTCGGCGGGAGGCGACGGCGGACGAACGGCGCCAGGCATCCCCGGCGGACGCGGAAGATTCACGCCTGCTCCACCGGGCTTCGGCGGCGCCGGCATTCCCGGTCGTGGCAGCGCCATGCGCGGCGGCGGCGGCGGCGCACCGCCCGCACCGATCGGCACACGCGGCGGCATTCCACCGGGGATCGGCGGACGCGGCGGCATGCCTGCTCCGATGGGCGGCTTCGGCGGCATTGCGCCGGGCGTCAGTGGCGCACGCGGGATCGTCGGCATCGGCGGCGCGGCGGGGGCAGTTCGCGCAACCGGTTTCGGTGCGCTGGCTTCGAGTTCCGCGAATGGATCCGAGAGATCGTCCGGTGCCGGCGGAGGCGGCGGCACCGAGAGCACTTCCGGGATCTCTTCGTCCACGGGCGGCGGCGGCGGCGCGGCGGTGATACCCGGAGCGCTCGGTCGCGGTGCGAACACGGCGCCGAGACCCGAACCCTTGGCGGATTCGCCTTCGCCGGCCTGTCGCTTGATCTCTTCGGCTTCGACCATGCGCGTCGGCACGTCGACTTCGTCGTCGTCGAAGATGCTGCTCAGTTCCGCGTCGGGCGCCGCTGCGGGCGGAGGCGCCGAGGCGCGCGGAGGCTGGTAGATCGGCCCCGTCGTGCGCGGCAACTCGTTCGAGGGAGCCGGTCGATCGTCCTGCGCTTCCTCGGGCGGTTCGCCGCCGAGGGCGTCGAGCAGTGCATCGAAGTCGTCGGGAGTCGATCCCCCAAGGGGATTCTTCGGGTCGGTCACAGTCGCTCCGGGTCCACTCGGTCTGCCGAGTTCGGTACCTGGATTGTAGACTACCGACGGCTTCGAGAGCGAGGGTGTCGTGCGAGGTCGCGCGCGGAAACGGGCGGCTGCGACGCGGCGTCAGCCCGGCCGAAACGCGCGGCGGTCAGCCCTTGTCGACGCCGATTTCCCGCTCGAGCAGAACGAGCGCATCGCTGACGGCGAAGAGGCAGAGATCGCGCCGGGCCGCCGGAGTCGGGTCGACCGAGCGAAGTTCGTCCATCGCCGTCGATACCGCACCCGTGGAAGCCACGACGCCGCGACGGATGGTCGAAAGTGCCGCGCGGGCCCCGCGGACGATCTCGCCCTGCGGATCCGGCGCGCCGGCGAGGGCGCGACCGGATTCGGCAATCGCCTTGCGAACCTTGCGCGTAAGAGCCTTGTCCACCGGGCGCAGCCGCCCTTCGAAGCGTTGCGTTCCGCCGGTGATCGACAGTTTCGCCGACGCGAGCGCCGCCATCACGATGTCCGCCGCTTCGGCCGGTTTCACGACCTGCAACACGGCCAGTCCGCGCGCCGACAGCATCAGCGCGCGAAGCAATCGGTAGCGCGTCAGCTCGTCGAACGGCGCGACGACGCGGCGCCCGAGCACGATGCTCACCGGGTCGCCCGGGATCACCGCGATGCGCTGATCGTCGTTGCCGCCGACGTACAACTCGAACTCCGAGAAGCCCGCCGCCGCCGCGAAAAGAGCGACCGCATCGCGCATCGGCTGCCCCGAACCGCGCACGCGATCGCCGCGTCCCACCGCGAAATCGTCGGTCGCGATCCCCGCCATCTCGACCATGTCCGGCAGCACGGTTTCGAGCACGAGCACCGCCGCGCCCACGTCGTCGGGATCGCGATAGCGAAGCGCGAGTTGCGGATCGCGCAGTGAGATCTTGCCGCTCGGCACCGCCACCGCGGGGGCCACGACGTCGGTGCTTCCGAGCGCCTTGGCAAGTCGCTGCGCCGCGCGTCCGAGCACCAGGTCCTTGCCGAGTTGCGCGGCCTGCTCGATCGCCAGCGCATGATCCGCGCTCGGCCCCTCGAGTCGAATCGACTCGCGAATGGCTTCGATCGAACGCTTGCTACGACGCACACGCTCTTCCTCGTCGGCGAGTCCGTGAACGGTGCGCAGCGATTCGAGCCGCGACGGCATCGCATCGTGCGCGGTCTGCGCGGCCTTGAGCGCGCCTTCGCGATCATCGAGTCGATCGCGCAGCATTTCGGCCACGCGCAACATCGTCGCCGACTTCGAGAAGGGACTGCGCGCGCGCTCGGCCGCCAGGCGCGCGAATCGCAACGCTGCGTCCCACAATTCGGCCTTGCTCGCGATGTCGATCCCGCGCTCGACCAGTTTGTCGTCGGCGCTTCCTTCGGCCACGAGCGCATCGAGCTGCTCGATCGCCTTCTCGGGTTGCTTCAACCGCACGTCGTAGATGTCGAGCGCGCCCATGCGCGCGACCTTGCGATTTCCCGGCGGGCACTCGCGTGCCTTGGCGAGGTTCGACAGCGACTCGGCGGCGTCTTCGAGTCGGCCGCTCGATGCGTGGATCTCCGCGAGCATTGCCCATGCAGCCACGTGTTCGGGCTCGAGGAGCACCACGTTCTTGGCGCTCTCGAGCGCTTCTTCGCGACGACCCTGCGCACGACGGAATCGCGCCTGCTCCCACAGGAGTTCGGCGAGTTCCTCGGGCTCCTGCGTCGCGGCGATGCGTGTCGTGACCAGCGCCTCGAGCGCCACGTGGTCTTTGCGCTTCTCGAGAATCTCGCGAAGACGCCGGTACGCGAGCACGCGTCGCGGGTCGTTCTCGAGTGCATTGCGCAGCGCGGATTCGGCCTTCGCGACGTTGCCCAGCTGATCGAGATAGACGACGCCCGCTTCTTCCCAGAGCGCCGATGCACGCGATTGATCGCGCACGCGTTCGGCGAGTGACACGCACGCTTCGACGACGCGCGGCCATTGCGCCCGCCGGCGGCCCGCGATGCGGAGGATGTCCCACGAGATCAGATCGTCCGGATCGTCCGCGAGGAGCGCTTCGACCGCGCCGACTGCTTCTTCGTCACGCGCTGCCAGCGACGACCACGCGGCTGCACGACGCGCGAGGCCCGCGCGCTGCGATTCGTCCGCGAAGCCCATTCGCTGGAACAATCCGTCGGCGCGAAGTCCGGCGTGATCGAGGGTGGCGCTGATTTCCGCGAGTGCGACCGACGAAGCCGGGAGCGTGGGATGCGCGGTGGCGATGGCGCGCGCCTCGGTCTCGCGACCCTGCGCACGAAGCGATGCAATCGCCGTCGAACGGAGCGCGCCGGCGGTGGTCTCGTCGGCTGCGTCCGCGACCTTGATGAAAGACGTCGCGATTTCCTGTCGACCCTCGCGCTGAATCGCATCGAGCAGCGCGAGCAGGCGGGGCGCGACCGACTGCGGTTGCTCGTCGTCGAGCAGTTGCCGCACTTCGCGAGCCTGATCCGAGGTGGCGGTCGACGAGCTGAGCGCACGCGCGACTTCCAATTCGATCGCGACGCGAACCGGGTCGTTCACCGGGAGCACGTTCAGCAGGCCTTGCAGCGCAGCGACGGTCTCTTCGGCATCGGGCCCACGCTGCGAACCGATCGCGATCGCGTGGAGCAACGACACGGCCACCGACTCGGAGCCCGCATGCGCCACAACGGTTTCGAGCGCGCGCATCGCGGCGGGGACGTCGTGCTCGAGGAACAAGCGCGAGAGCACCAGTTCGACGCCGAGGGCGACTTCTTCCTCGGCCGCATCGGGTGCATCGAGCGCGGCTTCGGCGAGCTTCGTGCGAAGCGCGCCATCCGAACGCCAGCGCGTCGTCGCGAGAAGCGCCGAACGCACCGCGGGCGATGCCGGTGATCGCTCCGCCGCGCGCTCGAGCGCACGGCGCGATTCTTCGCGGCCGCCCGCGTTGGCGAGAAGCACCGCGCCCATCAAGAGCCAGCGCGTCGCGTCGTCGTCGTCCGATGCGTCGGTCTTGCGAAGCAGCACATCGAGCGCACCCGGCGCGTCCGCGGCGGCGAGCGCGAGGCGGAACGCGAGCGTGGCCAGATAGCCATCCGCCGGAACGTCTTTGTGCATCGCGAGCGCGATCGCACGCGCGCGGGTTTCGTCACCGGCCGCCTGATGGAAACGCGCCGCCGTGGCCATCCACGCAATGCGGTCGTCGCCTTCGGTCTTCTCCGCGAGTTGCTCCGCCAGCTTCGCCGCCGGCACGAACGCCCGCTGCGCCGCGTGCAACGTGAGCGCCGTCTCGATCACGTGACGATCGCCGTCGGTCGCGTCGACCAGCTTCTGCGCCGTCTCCGCGGCCGCGCCGAGGGTGTTCAGTTCGAAGCGTTCGATGCGAAGCTTCTCGAGCAACAGCACCACGCGCTCGTCCGCGTCCGGCGAGAGCGCGAGCAGTTCGTCGACCACTGCGAGCAGTGCGCGCGCGTCTTCGCCCTGCGCTTTCGGCGCGAGAAAGAGCCAGAGTGCGCGACGCGAAATCGCATCGGTGCTGTCCTCCTGTGCGGCCTTCTTGAATCGCTCCGACGCGGCTTCGACATCGCCCGCGATCGCGAGCGAGAACATCGCGGCGGTGCGGTACAGCGCCGACTTGCGGGTCTTGTTCTCTTCGCGTTCGGCAAGTCGTTCGAACTCGGCCGCTGCGCCAGCGCCGTCACCCGACGCGACCATCTGATCGACGAGCGCACCGAGCGTCGCGGGGCTCTCGGGGAACGCCGCGAGCGCGCGTCGCAACGCTTCGCCCGCACCGGCCATGTCCTCGGCCGCCGCTTTCGACTCGGCAATGCGGAAGTGCAACGAAGCCTGCGAAGCCGCGTCGCCCGCTTGTTTCTCGAGCAGCCACTCCGCGTGCTTGGCCGCGGCCGCGGTGTCGCCCGCGAGATCCGCGAGCTGCATCGCGTACGTGCGAAACCGCGTGTCCTCGGGTTTGAGCGCGAGGGCCTGCTCCATCGCCGACACGGCACCTTCGGCATCGTCGAGACTCGCGAGACGCACGCGTGCGGCACGGGCCCAGAGATCCGCCGCCGTCTGTCGTGCTTCTTCGGCGTCTTGCAAACGCGCGATCGCGAACGACCCCGACCCGCCCTGGAAGTTCTCGCCCGCGGCAACCGATCCTGCCAGCGCAGCACGGCCTTCGAGCGCGAACACGAGATCGCCCGCGCGACCGGTGCGCTCCGCGAATCGCTCCATCTCGACGAGCGCACGCCAGCGACCGAGCGGGAGCGCAGCCGCTTCCTGCAGCAGATTCGCGGCGCGTTCTAGCGATTCCTCGGTTCCCTCACGCGCCAGATCCCAGGCCACCTCGGTGATCAATCGCGACTTGCGCGTCGAGTCCTGGGTGATCTCGGCGAGCTTGAGCAGCGAGCGATGGAGAAGCGCCGCGTCCTTGTCTTTGAGACCGGTGCGCTCGAGCGCGAGCCACGCGTTGCGGTTGCTGTCGTCGACGATGATCGCTTCTTCGTAGGCCGCGCGCGCACCGGCCGGATCGTTCATCCGGTCTTCGAGCAGCTGCCCACGCTCGACGATCGCGTCGGACTTCTCGCGCTCGTTGCCGGCGGCTTTGATGAGCGCCTCGAGCAGCTTCGAGAGATTGCCGATCGACTTGCGGCGCGTGTAGAGCCGGATCAGCCCGAAGAGCGGCGGACGGAACTGCGGGCGCGCGTTGAACGCCGCGAGATAGTTCTTCGCCGCGGTGAGTTCGTCGGCGCGAACGCGGTCTTCGACTTCGGCAGTCTCGTGCAAGAGAAGCGAACGCTCGGCGCGATCGTCCTCGGCACTCACCGCTTCGGCGAGTTGCGTCGCCAGCGAGGTCGCCAACGCGAGCGCGTCCTCGGGCATCGCGAACGCTGCACGCGGTGACGTAGCGGTGGAAGGGGCGGTCGAAGGAACAGCGGATGCGGGGGACTGGCTGGAATCGCTCATGGAACGAGGACTCTTTTCTATCACCCTTCGGTTCGCGGTTCGCAGCTTCTCTTTGGCCGCCCCGATTGCGCCGCAATCAGGCGAACGGACGTCCGTCACGCCCTCGGCCGACGCGCCGGGACATCCAATGTCACCGGGACCGCACGACCCCATTGCGAACGCAGTCGAGACCAGTACATTACTGAACAGCCGTGCAGTACCCCGACGCCGCTTCGCAGCCTCGCCCCTCGTCGACGACGTTCCGTGCCGATTGCGACCGCATCGCGCGCTCGTCGGCATTCCGCGCGCTGGCGGGAAAGACGCAGGTGGTTCCGTTGCCGCGGCGGGAGCGACTGCGAACCCGGATCACGCACGTTCTCGAGGTCAGCGCGATCGCGCGTTCCATCGCGCGGGAGCTTCGCCTCGACGAGAGCCTTACGGAGGCCATCGCCCTCGCCCACGATCTCGGGCATCCGCCCTTCGGGCATGTCGGCGAACGGGTGCTCGCGCGGGCGAGCGGGCATTTCCATCACGCCGCGCATGGTGTTCGCGTCGTCGAGGTTGTCGAGCCGCTGTGTCTCAGCAACGAGGTACGAGCGGGAATTCTGCTGCACAGCAAAGGGAAGGGGACGATCGTGGCGGGGCGGCTGCTGGCGGACGTGCCCTACGCGACGCGCGAGGCGATGGTGGTGCGCATCGCGGATCTGATCGCGTACGCGTCGCACGACACCGACGATGCCGCGCTGCTGGGATTCGTGAGCGAGTCGGACCTACCCGCCGACGTCGTGCGATTTCTCGACACGCGAACGTTGCGAACGGCGTCGTTGCCCATGCGGATCGCAAGCGCGTTCGCCGGCGATGTCGTGGACGCGACGATGCGCGAGGGAGGGCACGCGGTGAAGATGAGCGACGACGGGGAGTCGGCGTTGTCGTCGCTGCGCGCGATTCTGTACGAGCGTTTCTACGAGAGGGCGGAGTTGCTCGCGTACGTGCCGGTGATCGAACGCGTGCTGACGGCGGTGTTCGACGCGGCATGCCGTACGCTGGCGCCATGCGACGCGCTCGACTTCGTGGCGGCAATGACCGATCGCGCGGCGGTCGAGCAGTACGAGCGGATCACGCGCACGACGGTGCGGGTGCGCCCCGAGGGGGCGTGCGACGACAATCCGTCGGAGCTGGTTCGCGTGGGGTGAGTGGCGCTGGGTAGGTGCGGATTGTGTTTTCCGCGTCCACCAGACTTCGCCACGGACCCGATCCGAAGCATCCACGCAGGACCATTCGGCGACGCACTGCGCGCATCGAGAGCGGAGTGGGTCCACGCCCCCGATCCGGGGCTTGGCATTGACGGGATCTGGTTCGCCACCGGCGATGAATTCCCGGCGGGTGAACCCGCGGCAACGACTCCGAAACTTCGCCTGCGCGAAGCTCGCGGTCACTGCGAGTTGCCCTCGATCACTACGGAAGGGTGCGTTCGGTGCGACATCGCGAGCCTCACGACCCACGATGTCAGCCTGGGCCCGTTGGCCCCAGGCGAGGGAGAGGGCTGCGCTCACGGCGCGACGGCCTGAAAGATCTCCCCCGTGCGCATGCTTGCAGCCCACACGGCGCCGTCGTGCACGACGACGGGCGTCGACACCAGGGACGAGGGAACATCGAGCAGCGCATCGATGGAAGGCGCGATCCGTTCGAAGTGCACGCCATCGGTACTCGCATGGAGCGCGCCGCCGTCGAGCAGGAAGAGTGCGGACTCCGAGGCCGCGAGTGATTGCGGTGACGACGCGGCGAGCGACTCGAAGTGCCGTCCGCCGTCGATCGATCGCGTGAATCGATCGGACGAATCCGTGCTCGCGATGCGGTAGATCGCGCTGCGAAACGTGGCCCAGCGAAGCGTCTGACCGGTGAGTTCCGGAACCGCCGTGACGGTTGCCGAAGCCGGAAGGCCCTCGATGCGCACGACAGCCGGCAGTCCGTCGTCCGATGATTGCACCGCCGCCAGCAGCGCACCGTCGTCGAGCGCGAGGAGATACGTGAAGCGGATCACGCCGCGCGCTTCGCGCGACGGATACTCGAGCACGCGCCGCCACGGATGTCCGGGCCCCGCGTCGACGAAGAGCGCCGCAGGACCGCGACTCGAAAGATACGGGACGTCGCGTGGTGGATACGCACCCGTCGAAGCGACCAGCGTTCCGTCGCGAAGTCGCGCTGTGTCGAACACGTGATACACGCGCGGCACGACCTCGCGCGCGCTGGTCGTGAGCGCACCGCGAGCGTCGGAGACGAAGACATAGCCGTCGACGTCGAGATCGAACGCGAACGACAATGGATAGAAAGGCGCGTCTGCATCCGGGACCACCAGACGG
>CBIHQZ010000248.1:0-8121 GCA_966212315.1 uncultured Myxococcales bacterium | reverse complement strand
ATGACGTCGACGTTCGCTTCGATCGCGAGCCGCGCGACGTCGGCCGAGCCGCAGCTGACGCCGATGAAGCGGGCTTTTCCGCTGGCGCGCAGTTGGTCCAGCGCGTTCAACGGCGCGCCATGCTGATCGCGCAGCTGTCGCGCAGTCGGATTGTGCAACATGAAGACGTCGGCATGATCGGTCCGCAATCGTTCGAGCGACGCGTCAGCGAGGCGGAGCAGACTCGGCATGTCGAACCGACGAACAGGCCCCTTGGGGTTGCTGTCGCGATCGACGCCCAGGCGCGAGACGATGAATGCCTTGTCGCGTCCGCGCTCGGCGACGACCTCGCCGATGAGTGACTCGACCGAGCCTTTCGGTCCGTAACACGCCGCGGTCTCGATGAGCGTGCACTCGGCGTCGAGCGCGGCTTCGATCGTCTTGCGCGCGGTCGATCGCTCGATCGGTCCGTACGACTCGCCCGAGAGCTGCCAGGTGCCGAGTCCGATCTCGCCGACGGGGATCCCGGTGCGACCGAGCTTGCGAGTTCGCATCGCGAGGCGATGTACGCCGTGACTGCCGAGCGAGCAAGGACATCGGCGCGCGCATGATGCGCAATGGCCAGATTCAGCCGCGCTCGCTTGCACCGCCGAGCGGCCGAGGTCTTAATCACCGACCTTCGTATGGAAGTCCTCATCGCACATCACGGTCACTGCTTCGATGGCGCCGTCAGCGCGGCACTCTTCACGCGATTCGTTCGCGAGAACATCGATCCGAAAGCTGCGTTCTCGTATCGCGGTCTCGCCTACGAACCGAACGCGCCGCCGCCGGGCGACCGTCTGCGGTCGGGTGCGACGAACGCGATCCTCGATTTCCGCTACACGAAGTCGCCGCTGCTCGAGTGGTACTTCGATCACCACGTGAGCGCGTTCCAGGAAGCCGGAAGTCGCGAGCACTTCGCCGCGGACACGTCGGGAAAGAAGTTCCACGACGGGCAGTACGGGTCGTGCACCAAGTTCATGGCCGACACGTTCAAGGCGAAGTACGGGTGGGAAGCGCCCGATCTCGCGGAACTCATCGAGTGGGCCGACATCGTCGATGCCGCGCGATTCCCGAACGCCGACGTCGCAAGCGGGCTCGATCATCCGGCGCTCGAGATCACCGCGGTGGTGCAGGAGCAGGGCGACGACGCGTTCTGCTCGCAGATCATTCCGCGCCTCGCGACCGAACGCATGGCCGACATCGCGAAGAGCCCGTTGATCCTCGATCGGGTCGCGCCGATTCGCGCGCGCATGGAATCGCTGTCGGCGCGCATGGCTCGCGCGGGTGAACAGAAGGGCAACGTCGCGCTCTTCGATCTCAGCGATGCGCCGCTCGAGAGCGTGGGGAAATTCGTCGGCTACAAGCTCTTCCCGACCGCGATGTACTCGGTGGTGCTCTCGTGGACGCCGCGGCGCGCGAAGATCTCGGTCGGATTCAATCCGTGGGTGAGCAAGCCGCGTCGGCACAATATTGCCGCGATCTGCGAGGCCTACGGCGGCGGCGGGCATCCGGTGGTGGGTGCGATCTCGCTGCCGGCGGCGGAGTTGCCCCGCGCGCGCACGATCGTCACGGAAGTCATCGATCTGCTCAATCGCTGAGGAAGACGCTCGTACGTAGACCCCTCCCCATCGATTGAATCGCTGCGTTCTCTTGCCCCTCCCCGACCGACAGCCTCACGAGACGCATCGACCCGCGATGCTGTCGGTCGAAGAGGGGCACTCGCGAATCGCACCCGATCGCTCATTGCATGCCCCTCTTCGGACGACACTCGCCGTTCGCACTGCGGAGTGTCGTTCGGGGAGGGGCGAGCGAGCACGGTGGTGAAGGTGAGGGGGAGGGGTCTACGCGAAAGCAGCTCGGGAGACGCAAACCCGACACGACCGCCGGTGAATAATTCGGACTAGGGCGCGGACTGCGGCAACGCGACGAGATCGCAGCGCACGTGGTAGGCGTCGACCGCGCCGCCGGTCTCGTCGTCGCCGATGGTGATCACGACGACGCCGTCGGACGCGGGAAACACGACAGGCGGGAGCGCAGCATCGAGTCCGAGCGCGAGCACGTCGCGACGGATGTACGGCGTCCCGCTCGGCGCGAGCCACGTCACGTGACCGTGCAACCCGAGTTGCGTCTCGCCGTAGAGCGACACGTCGTACGCGATGTTCCCGGCGCCGAGCGTGGCCGCGTGGCCCACCGGATTGCCGTCGAGCGGCGGCTGCGCGTAGTAGAGCCGCGGGAGTTGTTCACCGAAGCGGCGATCGCCGATCGGTAGCGTCGAGATCGCAACGCCCTGCTGTTCGGCCCATTGGAAGAGCATCATCGAGCGTCCGCGCTGCACCATCGCGAGCGGAAATTGCGCGAAGCCGGTGGCGAACGGTTGCGCCGCGGGGCGAAGCGCATCGTCGAGCGCCACGAGCACCTGCATGCGCGCCTGTTCGTTGTGCGGGCCCGTTCCGCGCACGGGACGGCCGAGCAGCGCGGCCACCGGTCCGTCGTTCGTGGGGAGCAATTGCATCGGCCCGCCGACGCGCTCGTCCCAGCGTGATGGGTTGCCGCGCAGATGACCGCTCGGATCGAATCGCAGCGAGAACACCTGGCCGTCGACGGTCCCCGCGAGTGCGATCGCGCCGTCGTGACGCGCGATCAGCGTGAACCACTCGAAGCCCCGCGCAGTGCCTTCGACCGGTGCGGGCGCCGCGAGCACCCGCGTCTCGGGCGGAATCGCGCCGGTCGCGGGGATCACGGTGCTGTAGAGATCGTCGCCCACGCGCTCGAGCACGAGCACGCCGGTGTCGAGGGTCGTCGCGAGCGGCATCGTCGCGCGGCTGCGTCCTGCAACCGGCGGATTGCGCGCGGCGTGCGGCACGAACACGCGATCGCCGACGACATGCATCTGATCGTCGAGTCGCAGCACCGCGAAACCGGAGCCACCGCCGACGAGACCGCCGAGGAGGTTGTACGAGACGGTGCGCGGGGCCGGGGCGCTGTGCGAAAGCGCATCGACGACCTCGGGGACGACGACGACGAACTGTTCGCCTGCGGGTCCGCGTGATGCGAGCGGTGCCGCCGCGATGCGATCACCTTGCGCGACGAGCAGCGTCTCGGCGCGCAAGAGACGTTGCGTCTGCGACACGACACACAACGGTTCGCGGCTCTGTGCGTGCGCCTCGCGAAAGGGCGCGGCGACGAGCGTGATACCGGCAACCAGGCCGAAAGACAGGGTTCGCAACGACATCTCAGCGACCTCCGTTCGAAGCGGGCTGCGTGCTGGCGGGTGCATTGGGCGGTGGCGATGAACTCGCGGGCGCAGCCGACGCTGCGGCCGGTGCCGCGCCTTCGCGACACGTGATCGTCACGACGCGCCAGTTCGCGGCGGTGTCACCGGCCGGCTGCGCATAGCCGAGTACCAGTCGGTCGCCCGCGCGCGTCAGCGACACGCGGCCGGCGATCATGCGGTCGTCGGCGGCGATCGTGCTGGTGGCCACCCGCACTTCACCGCGGCGCGAGAGCGACACGAGCGACACCGGGGCGATGACATGCGCGACATCGGCAGGGAGTCCGCTCGCGACCGCGAACCAACTCGCATCGCCGCTTCGTTCCGCGCGCACCAGCGGCGCGCCGCCGGCTTCGTGGGCCGCCAGCACGCTGTGCGGATGACGGATCGCGCCGTGATCGAGGTCCGCCGCGCGCAGGTAGTTCCCTTCGGCGTACACCACGATCGGTCCGCGATCGCTGCGCGCGAGCCACGCGGGACCGCGACCGTGTCCGCGCGGATCGGCGAACGGGTCCATGCGTTGCGCTTGTCGCGTCGCGGCCGCGGGCGCGTCGGGGATGTTCACGATCGAGAGAGACCGCGAGATCGGCGCGCCGAGTTCGTCCGGTCGCGCGAGGAGCACCGGGGTGTCGTGCGCACCGCGCATCGCATCGAGCACTTCGTCACCCGGTGCGAGCGCGGCCACGAGCACCGGCGCACCCGGACGCCCGTTGGCGAGCGGCACGCGGAAGAGCCCGTGATCACCGCTCGCACGATCGCTGGCGGCCGCGACGAAGAGCGCGCGGCCATCGTCGGCGAGAACCGCCGACGTCGCTGCGACGAGTGGAATCGCCGCCGGTGCAGAGAGCCTCCCGTTGGCACCCGCGGTGAGCACTGCGAGATGTGCGGCGGCGTCGTTGTGGGCGGCATCGGGTGCACGCGTTTCGACCAGTGCGACCGCGACGGCACCCGAGCGGCCGGCCGCGAGAATGCGCGACGCGTGTTCGACGGCACTCGATGCGGCGCCGAGTGTTCCTCGCGCGTCGAGCGATCGCGCCGCGAGATGGCGCGCGCCGCCGTCCTGCTCGCGCACCACGGCGAACACCACCGTGCTCGCGCCGAGAGAGACGAGCCGCTCGTCGCTGTCGGCCACCACGTCGCCGCGCTCGACTCGATGCGTGAACGCGGTCTGCGGCGCACCCGCGACGGTGCACGCGCCGATCGGCTGCGCCAGCTGACGGGCAGGTTCGTCGAGCGATGCGAGGCGCTGCACCAGCCCCGCGGGCGGGATCTGCAGCGGGTCGGCGTGATTCGCGATGCTGCACTGGATCGGCGCGATGCCGAGCACGCCGTCGCGGCCATTTTCCGCGCGCCCCTCGAGCACGAAGAGATGTCCCTCACCCGTCGTCGCCGCGATCACCGACGCGCTGCGAACGAGCGACGACACGAGCAGCGGCTGACGGCCCACGGGCTGCCCCGCATCGGTGAGCACCGAGACGTTGAGCGTTCCGCCGTCGTCATCGGCCAGCGCCGAGAGCGTGAACGCGCCGAGCAGATGTTCGCCGAGCGGGAGCAATGCGGCCTCGGCATCGTGTGCGCCGCGGAATGTGGCAAGCGTGAGAGGCGGCACGTCGCCGGCAAGAGGCCACGCGCGAATCGCGGTGTCGTGCGCGGTCACCGAAGCGCGCCAGGTCGCGATCGGTCCGCGCTCGCTCGCGAACACGCGCGGCGCAGCGACGTTGCCCGCGGTGAGCGAGAGATGCATCGACGCCGAAGGATCGAGCGCGACCTCGACGAGATCACGTCCTCCGCCCGCTCGCATCGCGTGGGCCATCGTCGTCGCGAAGAGACGGAGTTGCCCGTTCGCCACGACCCACTGCGCCGGCCGCTCGGCTTCGAACTCGCCGGCATCGGGCGCACCGACCGCGCCGTGCTCGCTCCCGCGCACCCACTCGAGACGATCACCGCGTCGTGCGTCGGGATCATCCGGGTGGGCCGAGTGCCGAACGAGTGCGAGTGCGAGCGCATCACCCGACACCGCGATCGCCGGCGCGCCGAGCCACCCGGCCGCGATGCCGTCGAACGCGATGGATGCATTGTTCACGGCACCATCGGCCGCGACGCGACGACCCACGATGCGCTCCTGCCCGGGCGCGCCTTCGCGCCACACGAGGACGTACCCTTCCCCCTGCGCGGCGATCGCGGGGTGCGCGGGATTCGCACCGGTGTCGACGTGCGTAGTGTTTCCGCGCAACGCGCCGTGGGCATCGACCGCGGCGACCATGAGTTGATGCGCACCGTCGCGCGGCGACGCGATGACGAACGCGACGAGCGCGCCGCCTTCGTGCGATGCAATCGCGGGTTGCGCGGCAACGCCGTCGGTCAGCGTGGCGAGCGCGTGGAGATCACCCGCTTCGCACGTGGGCATCGGCGTGGTCTCGACGGCGCGCACCATCGCGGTGGTCGTGGGTTGCTCGCGCGACGCGCCGCCATGTCCGGTGCCGGTGCCGCCGGTCGTGACGCCGCCGGTCTGCGTGGTGCGAGTGGCCGTCGATCCGCCGCACGCAGCGAGCATCGAGAGCAGGACGAGCGGTGGAACGCGGCGCGAAGATCCCATGGCGCAATGGCGATACACCCGCGCGGCGACGCTGGGAATGGGTGAGAACACCGAGGCCGCCCGCGCGTGCGGTTCGGGTCGTCGCGCCCGTGCCGCGCGGCTAGCCGCGGATGATTCACGACGGATCGTTGCGAGATCGAAGTGCGCGACGAACGTAGACCCCTCCCCATCGATTGAATCGCTGCGTTCACTTGCCCCTCCCCGGCCGACAGCCTCACGAGGCGCATCTACCCGCGATGCTGTCGGTCGAAGAGGGGCACTCGCGAATCGCACCCGATCGCCAGTGCATGCCCCTCTTCGGACGACACTCGCGGTTGATCACTGCGTAGTGTCGTTCGGAGGGGCGAGCGAGCACCGTGGTGAAGGGATGCGGAGGGGTTGCGCGACGGCGGCTCGGGAGACGTAAACCCGACACGACCACTGATGAATGATCCGAGCTAGAGTCCCGCGCCATGTTGGATCTCCGTTACGTCGTCGATCAGTTCGAAGAAGTTCGCAAACGTCTCGGTCGCCGCGGCGCGGGTGTGGCCGCCGGTCTCGACGAGATCGCGTCGCTCGCGTCGGAGCGAAAGAGTGCGATCGCGTCGGACGAGAAGCTGGCGCAGGAACTGAACGCGCAGAACGCGCAGATGGCGAAGATCGCCGACAAGAAGTCGCCCGAGTTCCAGGCGGCGCGCGATCGACTGCGCGCGGTCGGCGACGAGCGCAAGACGTTCGAAGCGAAGCGCAACGAGATCGAAGGGAAGATCGCCGAGATCCTGCAGCGACTTCCGAACGAACCGCACGAGTCGGTGCCCGATGGCACGTCCGAAGAGCAGAACGTCGTCGTGCGCACGTGGGGCGAGAAGCGCGCGCTCGATTTCGCGCCGAAGGATCACCACGACATCGGCACGCAACTCGGCATCCTCGACTTCGAACGCGCCAGCAAGATCTCGGGCCCGCGCTTCAGCGTGCTCTGGCGCGAAGGTGCGCGGCTCGAACGCGCGCTGGTGAGCTTCATGCTCGACGTGCACACGCGCGAGCACGGCTACGACGAGGTCTACACGCCGTACCTGGTGAAGGACACCGCCCTCTTCGGCACCGGCAATCTCCCGAAGTTCGAAGATCAGCTCTTCAAGATCGCAGCGGCCGGCGAGCGCACCTACGACCTGTTCCTCATCCCGACCGCGGAAGTGCCGGTCACGAATCTCCACGCCGAAGAGATTCTCGACGAGGCGCAGCTCCCGAAACGCTACGTCGCATTCACCCCGTGCTTCCGCAGCGAAGCCGGCGCGGCCGGGCGCGACACGCGCGGGCTCATTCGCCAGCATCAATTCGACAAGGTGGAACTCGTGCGACTCGAGCGCCCCGAGACGAGCGAGGCGGGACACGAAGAACTCACGCGCCACGCCGAAGCGATCCTGCAGAAACTCGGTCTGCACTACCGCACGTCGCTGCTCTGCGCGGGCGACATGGGCTTCAGCGCGCGCAAGACCTACGACATCGAAGTGTGGTTGCCGGGACAGGGCGCGTATCGCGAGATCTCGAGCTGCTCGAACTTCGGCGATTTCCAGGCCCGTCGCGCGCAGCTGAAGTACCGCCCCGCCGCGGACGAGAAGCCGGGCGCGAAGGCGAAGCCGCGGTTGCTTCACACGCTCAACGGCTCGGCGCTCGCGGTCGGCCGCACGCTGGTCGCGATCCTCGAGCAGTATCAGCAGGCCGACGGGAGCGTGGTCGTCCCGGAAGCGTTGCGGGCGTACATGGGGACCGATCGGATCACGCGTCGGGGGTGAGGCCCTCACCCGCCGCTGGCGCGACTGCCCTCCTCCCGTGGACGCTGGCATTGACGGGATCTGGTGAATTCCCGGCGGGTGAACCCGCGGCAACGACTCCGAAACTTCGCCTGCGCGAAGCTCGCGGTCACTGCGAGTTGCCTTCGATCACTCCGAAAGGGTGCGTTCGGTGCGACATCGCGAGCCTCACGAAGGTGAGGCTTCGGAGGTGTTGCCGTGGCTTCATTCAGCCGCCGGGCCCACGTCGACGACGGGCTCGAGATCCCGTCAACGCCAAGGCCAGCGACGGGTGCGGGGTAATCGAGCGAACCGCGCTCGTACCGCGCACACTCGTGGGTGATGCTCGGATGCATCGCGCTTACGTCGGCGACCCCGCCCGCACGAATCAGAAACGAACGGTCACGCTCGCGTACGCGCCACCCTCGGGGAGCGGCGTGATCGACGCGTGCGTGACGGTCTGT
>CBIHQZ010000247.1:0-8125 GCA_966212315.1 uncultured Myxococcales bacterium | reverse complement strand
TTCGACCCAAACCCTGCCACCCCTCGTCTCGATAATTTTCTTCACGACCGACAATCCGATGCCGGTGCCTTCAACTTTGTCCCGAGCCTCCAATGTCTGAAAGATCTGCCAGATCCGCTCGTGGTACTCGGGCGCGATCCCCGGACCATTGTCGCTCACCGAGAATTCCCAACAGGCACCGGAGTCACCGGCCGCGAGTTCGATTCGCGCGCCGGCGCGTCGTGCGTGCTTCAGCGCATTCCCGATCAGATTGAGAAAGACCTGCTCGAGCGGAACCTTCTCGGTGTCGATCGAACGGAACGGGAATCGAACGTCGACGGTCGCGTCGGCGGGCGGCGCGAGCAGCTCGATGATTTCGTTCGCGGCGTGCACGACGTCGACGGTCTCGACTTTCTCCCGCACACGCCCGGCGCGTGAGTAACTCAGGATGCCGTTGATCAACGACTCCATCCGGTGCACGCGTCCTTGGAGCAGCGCGAGATGGTCGCGAATCTCGCTCGTCGCGCGATCGCCGAGGTCTTCCTGGATCCATTGCGCGAGGTTCGCGATGCCGCGCAGTGGCGCCTTGAGATCGTGCGAAGCGACGTACGCGAACTGGTCCAACTCCGTGTTGCTTCGTTCGAGCGCGCGGGTCAACCGCGACAACTGGTCCGCGCGCGCCTCGCTTTCCTTTCGCGCACGGACCTGCTCGGAGACGTCGACGGCGACGGCGATGAGTCCCGTGATCCGGCCGAATGGATCTCGCACCGGCTGCAGGTTGAACGAGAACCATCGGTCCTCGTCGAGCTGCGGCGCGATGCGCACCGGCATCTCCTGCATCACGCACGGATTGCCGGTGGCGTAGACGCTATCGAACAGGTCGAAGATCGGACTGCTCGCCGTTTCGGGAAACGCCTCGCGGATCTCTCGCCCGGCCAGATCGCCGCGACCCAACATCGTCTCGTACGGTGCATTGGCGAGCACGAAAACGTGCTTCGGTCCGTCCCAGACCGCGATCGGAACGGGGGCCTGCAGAAAGAGTTCGTGCAGTCGGCGACGCTCGTGCTCCGCCTCGCGATGGGCAGACTGCTCGCGGAGCAGCAGTTGCTCGCGTTCGGCGCTGAACCGCGCCAGCTCCAATTGCGCATCACGCTGCTCGGTGATGTCGGCGACGCCACCCGCCATGCGCGTCGGCCGGCCGTCGGCGTCCCACTCCGCCTTTCCCCGGGTCAGGCAGACCCGACACGACTGATCGGCGTGCCGAACCAGACGGAACTCGAGTTCGTACGGGACCCGCGATTCCAGGTGGGCATCGAGCGCGGCTCGAAGTCGCGTGCGGTCTTCCGGATGCACGAGCGACATGAAGTCGTCGAACGTGCCGCCCCACTCGTCGCGACGCACGCCGATCATGGCGAGCAACCGGTCGTTCCATTCGACGGTGTTCCGCCGAAGGTCCCAGTACCAGAGGCCCTCGTTGGTGGCTTCGACGAACAATCGGTGCCGCGCTTCGCTCGATCGCAACCCTTCGTCCGCACGCTTGCGGTCGATCCCGAGTGCGACGACGTCGGCGACCGACGCCAGCGCGTCGAGTGTGTCGTCCGCGAGAGGACGGCGCGCGAACAACGCCATCACGCCCACGAGTCGATCATCGACCTCCAACGGATATCCCGCGAACGCGACCATCCCTTCGCGGGCGGCCCATGCGGGGTCGCCGATACGGGGATCGTGCGCGACGTCGTTCGTAAGATGCGGGGCCCGCTCCTGCGCGATCAGTCCGATCTTGAACGACCCGACGGGCACGCGGCGATGTGGCCCGTCGAGATGAACGTACAAGCCAGCGCTCGCCCGGAGCGCCAGCACGTGTTCGTCGGGCTCGTACGTCCAGATGCGCGCGAACGCTGCACCGAGCCGTTCGACCAGCGCCTCGGCACAGCGTTGTAGCGACTCGTGCAGCGGGGCGCTCCCGGTCAGCGCGATGCCCACGTCGGATGCGAGGGTCGCGTGATGAGGCCGATCGACGCCCGAGTCGCGCGGAACCGACGTCCGCTCGCGCTGCTGTCGTTCGGCCCGCACCAGGTCATCGATGTCGGTTCCGATCGCGACCCAGCGAGGTGCGCTCTCACCGGAGTTCACGACGGCCGAGAGCCGATGCCACCGAAAGGCGCCGTCCCAGCGCCGCAATCGGTATCGCAACTCGACCGGCGCGGCGCGGGCACTGGCGGCCTTCCAACCTTCGATCACCATCGGGAGATCGTCGGGGTGGACCGCGTCCGGATGCTGCGGCCCGACGCCAGCGCGCGCGTACTGCCGCCACGTTCGATTGGAGAACAGCGGCGATCCCGTCGGATCCAGCACCCACACGGGGTGGGGAAGACCGTCGAACATCGAATACGCCGTGGCCTCTGCGGTATCCGAGTCGAGTGGCTCGGCAACCGCGAGGGCGCTGGGGTCGTGGACCGTCATCTCGTCTCCTGCTGGGTTCCAACGGCGGGCGCCGCTGGTCGCGCGCAAGATTCCTGACTTACTCGCTTCTGAGCGGATGAACAGGTGGGCGCTCCCTGTCGCTGCGCGTGGTCACTCTGGCTGCTCGAGGTTCGGCGTCAGTTTCTGGCTGTCGAATCGATAGGTTGAACGCCGGCCACGGCGATCGTGCCGCGCCCCGATGCCGACATCGACAAACTTCGTTTCGTGAATTCGTTCGAGTGAACGACTAACGAGATTTCATCGAGAAGCGACCAACGGTTGGTCAGCGATTGCGGAGTCTCGCGGCTGGACGGGTGACCGAGCGGTCACATCAGGAAAACGATGCAATGTTCGGCAGCGTAGAAACTCGCGGCGCGTCGGAGGATGCTCCACTCATGTCTACGCCGAAGCGCGACCCCGTAGCGGAAGCCATCGATTCGGTCGGTGCGTCGTTGGAGCGTGTGAAGAAGGCGGCGGCGGAGCGGCGGAAACGCCTCGACGAGATCCGCGCGGCGCTCGACGATTCGCGGCGATTGATGGGCGATGCGAAGACCGAACCGGCCGAGGACACCCGTCCCACGGCGCCGGCAGCGCCCCCCGGGTCGGGTAACGGGGACTGAGCCCGACGATCCGTTCCTCCGGGTCTTCTCAACCCTGGCCCGCGCGAACTCCGGTCGCCGGCGCGAGACGCTCGATGAGCTGGATCAGGCGGTCGGGATCGACAGGTTTCACGAGGTGTTCGTGAAACCCGGCGTCCCGCGCGCGCGCGCGATCACCCTGCTGACCGAAGCCGGTCAGCGCGATGAGCACCGGTTGTCGCCTCAGCGTTGCGTGCAGACGACGCGCAAGCTCGTAGCCGTCCATCACCGGCAGTCCGATGTCGAGAATCGCCACGTCGGGATCGAACCCCGGGGCAGACGTGAGCGCCTCGGGCCCGTCGTGGGCCACCAGCACTTCATTGCCGTACGCGCCGAGCACCTCGCGCAACATTTCCGCGGCATCCTCGTTGTCGTCGACGACCAGAATCCGCCGGCCCTCGCCGCCGATCGACGACTGGGAGGGTTCGTCGGCCGCCTCGTCGACCACGAGTTCGACTGGAATCGCGGGGAGCCGCACGATGAACTCGCTGCCCTTGCCGGGTCCGCCACTGAGCGCCGCGACCTGCCCACCATGCAGGGTCACGAGGCTTCGCACCAGGCTCAGTCCGAGGCCCAATCCGCCAAGTCGGCGGTCCGGCGTGCGCGCCCCCTGCACGAACAGATCGAACACTCTCGGCAGGAGATCGGGCGACATGCCGATGCCGTTGTCACGCACACGCAGCACGACCTGCTGCCCCTCGCGCGTCGCGCTGACCCAGATCTCGCCGCCCTCATCGGTGTAGCGCGCGGCGTTGGTCAGAAGATTCGCCACCACTTGCGCCATGCGCGTCTCGTCCGCGTGCACGGCCAGCCCGGTCGGCGATACCTCCAGGTGCAGTCGATGGCGGCGCTCTTCGAGCAACGGGCTCGCGATTTCGACCGCCTTGGACACGATCTCGGCGAGCTGGTGGGGCTTCTTCGCCAGCTCGATCTTGCCTCGTTCGATGCGGGAGACGTCGAGAAGGTCGTCGATCAGCCGCGTCAGGTGCTTCACCTGCCGCCCGATGACGGCCTGCTCGCGCGCGGTGCGTGCGTCACGCAATTTCATGAGGTGCAACGCTGTCGTGATCGGGGCCAGCGGGTTGCGTAGTTCGTGACCGAGGATGGCCATGAAGGCATCGCGCGCGCGGATGGCGTTCTGCGCCTGCTCGTACGCTCGTGCCTTGTCGACCGCCACCGCACATCGACGCGCCAGCTCCTCGACGAACGGCACGTCCGCGGCATCGTAGCCCCGCGCACCGTCAGCTGACGTGACCAGTGTGATCAGCCCGACGACGCGGTCTCCCGACAACAACGGCGCGTGCAGTACGGTGCGCGGGTTGATCCGGTGGAGCAGAGCCGCCAGCGCCGGCATGTGCGTTCCGATCGCCTGAAGCTGTTCGCCGGTAACTTCGGCGACAGCGAACGTCTTCCGCAGGGCCGGGGCGAAGCCACCGGGCGCGCCGACGTGTGCTTCGATCGCCGCGCCGACTGCGGCAACGGACTCGTCGCCGTTCGCTCGAGCGACGGCGACAGCGCGCGGCCGCTCGACGTCCGGTTCGAACAGGACCACTGCGCACCAATCCGCGACGCTCGAGGCGGCCAGCGTAGCGACCGTTCGAAGGTTCTTCTCGACCTCGAGGGACTCGGCGAGAACTGCACTCGCGCCAACGAGAACCTCTTGCTGCGCTTCGACGCGTTTTCGCGCGCTGATGTCGCGCATCGCGCCGATCATCCGATAGGCGCGCCCCTCGGCGTCCCGCAGGAAGTAGCCACGGTCCTCGACGATTGCCCACGATCCGTCCCCGCGCCGGAAGCGGAACTCCGCTCGCCAGGACGACACGGCACCGCGCAGTGCCTCGTCGAGCGCCGTTCGAACGCGGAGCTGTTCGAGTGGATGAATCCGCTCGAACTTCCATGCGGCGTTGGCGCCGATGACCACGCCGCCGTGCTGGATCACGTTCTGGATCCCGCCGCCCCACCAGAACGCATTCGTTTCCAGATCCCAGTCCCAAAGAGCCTCTTCCGTTGCTTCGGCGAGCAGCAGCAGGCGGTCTTGATCACGGCGGGCGAACGCAAGCCGATGCGCCCCCTCGAGCGCCACTGCCACCAGGTCGGCGAGATCCGCGACAGCGGTCCGTGTAGCGGCGCGCGCGATCGCGTCGCGCTGGACGACCAGAATCAGCTGGCCCACCAATCGATGTCGGCGATTGCGTAGCGGCACTGTCCACACGGTCGCATCGGTGGCGCTGTCGGCGCCGAGTCCGCGATAGACTGCAATGGTCTCGTCCGACGCCGGCAATTCGAAGGGCCCGGAGGCGTTCGCGCAGCGGCGGAACACCGCAAATGCGGCGGAGATGGCGCTGGCGGTCGGCGTGTGGGAATCGTCGTCCACTACGACGTGCCGCGCGCGCGGCCACGGCTCGCCGGCAGGAACATAGCTGCAGAGCGCTCGTGTCGCGCCAGTGAGCACACGCGCCTGGCGGCACAGGTACCTGAGGATATCGTCCGCGCCGAGCAGCCCATAGAGGCACTTGGCGTGATCGAGCAGATTCGGGAGGGCCGCGGCGTCGGCCACGGCTCAACTGCCGCTCTCGGCCCCGCGCCGCGAGAGGTTCTTCAGCCACGTGTCGAGCACAGCATCTTGGCGATTGCCGCCGTTGAACGACGCGTTCGGCACGAAATACATCTCGCTGTTGTCGAACCCCTCCCGTCCGAAGAGCACCTTCGGATGGGTGTGCAGGATATCGAGCAGCATGTCCGCGTCGAAGCGCCGGCGATCGTACTGGCAGACGGCGTAGCACTTACTCGTCGGGAAGAACTCGTTGAGCATCGACTCGTATTCGACCAGTCGCTCGGAGCCTGGCTCGCCTGCGAGCGCCCACGTCATTTCGCCCGTCGCCCGGAGCGCCGCGTAGCCTTCGTCGATTGCCTTGTCCGTTTCGGCGCGTAGCAGCGAGATCATCTTGTCGGGATCGAACTGGCCGTCCTTCAGGTACGCCTCTTTCGCCGTCAGGATCACGAGCTGCCCACGCGTCACGAGGTCGTCGACGTCGATCGTGGCCGCCGCCAACGTGGCCCTGAGCTGCGCGGCCGTCTGGATGTTCACGATGTAGAACATCTTCTCGTGCTTCTTCACGCCCTGGCGGATGTAGTCGACGATGATCGCGCGATGGTCTTCGTCCGTTCGGTAGATCCCACAGTAGTGATCCCCGCTGTCCATTCGCGCGATGCTGGGAAGAATCGATTGTTGGTCTGCCACGTGGTGCTCCGGGTCGCTTGGGGGAGTTGCAACATAGCGATCCGTTCGAACATGGAGAAGCTGTCGTACGGCCAAGATCACTGCGGCGGATCAGGCGTCCGGCGAGCCTCGGTTTCGGTCGTTCAGACTCGGGTGTGACGGCCAGCGAGGGCGGCGATGGCCGCGACGATCTCCTGGGGCTCGGCAGGCTTCGTGACGTGGTTCTGAAAGCCTTCCATGAGCGCACGCGTCCGATCGTTGAGCGACGCATATGCAGTCAGCGCGACGGCGGGCACTCGGCCGCCCTGCTCGGGGGAGAGCGCGCGAACCCAACGGATCAACTCGTAGCCGGACGCTTCCGGCATGCCGATGTCGCTGACGATCACGTCGGGCACGGCTTCGCGAAAACGATCCATTGCTTCCTCGACCGACGCTGCGAGGACGACCGTTGCTTTGCACTCGACGAGGATGGACTCGATGAGATCGCGCGCGTCGGCTTCGTCCTCGCACACCAGGACGCGTAGCCCGACCAGCTCAGGAGGACATTGAAGCACTGCACCCGGCCTTGCGATCGGCTTCGCAACCTCCGACCCCGAAATCGACGAGCCCGATCGCAGTGGAGAGATCGGGAGGCGGACCACGAACGTCGCGCCCTTGCCCGGTCCCTCGCTCGTCGCGTGGATCGTCCCGCCGTGCAGTTCGACCAAGTGTTTCACGATGGCCAGCCCGAGGCCTAGGCCACCGTGCGTGCGGGTGATGGTCGCGTCCTGCTGACGGAACGGCTGGAACACGTGCGGCAGGAACGACGACTCGATCCCGACGCCCGTATCGCTCACCGTGATCGCCACCGACGATTCCTCGCGTTGAACACGGACATAGATCCGCCCGCCCTTTGGCGTGAACTTCACCGCGTTGGAAACCAGGTTCCATAGGATTTGCTGGAGTCGCGATGCGTCGCCGTAGAGCGTCCCTGCGTCAGGGTCGAGGAGCACCTGCAGGCGAACATCTTTCGCCTGCGCCGCAGGACGGATGACGTCGATCGCCGCCTCGACGATCTGTGTCGGCTCGATCGGTCCCAGCGAGAGCCGCAGGCGGCCCGTGACGACGCGGCTGAAGTCGAGGAGATCCTCGACCAGTTGAACCTGGATCTTGGCGTTCCGTTCGATCGTCTCGAGTGCGCGCGCCTGTTTCTCCTCGCTGAGACTCCCGGCACGCAGCATCCGCGTCCATCCGAGAATCGCGTTCAAGGGCGTGCGGAGTTCGTGCGAGGTCACGCTCAGCAGTTCGTCCTTCGCGCGACTCGCCTCTTCGGCGCGCAGTCGCTCACGCTGGGTCATCTCGAACAAGCGCGCGTTCTCGATCGTCACGCCGACGCGACGACCGAGTTCTTCGGCGACCTCCAGATCGCGCGGCTCGAACAGCCGTCCCGATTCCGACGACGCGAACACGATCGCACCCAGCGTGCGGCGGTGCACTGCGATCGGCACTGCCATCCACGACCGCAGCCCGAGTTCGCGGGTCAGCTCGAGATGGTGCGGATCGCGCGCGCTCGCGACCAGCATGTCGTCGCTGACCTCGCGGACCCGTTCGGACGTGCCGGTGCGCACGATCCGCGCGGCCGCGCTGTCGGCGTTCGCGGGGTACTGCCGCTCGATCTCGGCGATCAACGCCATCCGCTTCGGGTCGACGTGCACGCGCGTCACGCGCTCGACCGCGCCTCCGTCGCCCACCAGTTCGATCGCGCACCAGTCGGCCATGTGAGGCACCGCGAGGCGGGCCAGCGTCGTGAGCGTGGCGCGGTAATCGAGCGACGCCGCGAGCAAGG
>CBIHQZ010000246.1:0-8147 GCA_966212315.1 uncultured Myxococcales bacterium | reverse complement strand
ACGCCGGGCCCGGTGGTGTCGAAGAGCGTGACGGCCGAACGCCTGGTGAGCACGGCGATCTGGAACGCGCCCGTCGTCGTCGGCGCGACGCTCAACGAGAGCGGCGTCGCGGTGAGCAACGTCGCCACGTTGCCACCGTCACGATCGGCGACGAGGAAGGCAGGCGTATTGCCCGCCATCGCGTAGATCGAGACGTCAGCGGTGAGCGATCGGGCGGCGGATACGGTGAGCTGACCTGGATAGGTCCGGCCTGGTGAGGTGAACGACGGGTACCCCGCGCTCGACTGCGCGCGCACCGTCGTGACCTGCGGCGCAAGGAGGGTCGCGAAGGCGATGTCGAAGTTCGCCGCGTTGCCGAAGTCCGATGCGGTGAGCTGCACCGGATCGTTCGTCAGTCCGCTGAACACGACCGGTGTGGCGTTGTTGCGAGGAAGCCATGCAAGGATGTTCGGCGTGCCGCCCGTCGCAACCGCAACGGGCGGCGAATAGAACACCAGCGGCTCGGTGCCATCGTGCGCGATCGCCACACCCGTCACGCGAGGGCCGACCGGGAACTGCAGGTACGAGGGAACTGTCGAGAGCCCGTTCGCGCGCGCGGCAACCAGACTCGCGGGTAATTGTGGGTTGGCGGGAATGCGCGCCCACGCGAGCCAGACCCCGTCGCTCGTCGTTCCGGCCAACGCGGGGAAGGCATCGTTGCCAGCGGGGAGCGATGCAGCCGCGGGATCGAGACTCACGTCGCGCGTGGTCACGTGCGTTATGTCGGCGCAGGCAACTCTCGATTGCGTGAGAGCCGCAGCAGACACCATGGTCGCGAGCGCGAAACGAAGCGTACGCATGGGCATCACGCGAGTCTGGCAGATCGCGCACGTTCACGAAACGAAGCGCGGTCACGCGCGAGCATGACAGCGCGACGTCCGAGACCTCGGTTTTTCGTTCCTTGTGTCCCTATCCCGCCCGTCGCGTGATCCAGTGAGTCGAAGCATCAGGGGCTTCGCGAGACTCGCTCATTCCGCGCCGTAGCGAACGTAGAACTGGTTCGAGAAGATCTCGCGCGGATCGTAGAAGCGCTTGCGTTCGAAGAAGCGTCCCGCCTGCGGGTACGCGCGATGAAATTGCTCGAGCGACGCATGAAGGCGATACGGCAGGTAGTAACGGCCGCCGACGGCATCCGCGGCATCGATCAACTCGCGAGTCATCGACTGCATCGCGGCATCACCGGCTTCCGTGCGCGGCTGTGCGTACATCATGACGGCCGCGATCATGTCCTCGGTGGCGTAGCGGAGGAACGAATCGTCGTCGCGATGTACTCCGCGCAGCGTCACGTTCATGAGGTCCCCGTGATGCGCCGCGATGATCGATCGCGCGCGCGATAGAAACCCTCCGAGCGCGGCGGGCGGGACGAAGTATTCATGAAGGATGTCGGTGCTCGTTTCGCTGCGTCCCAGGTACAGCTCGACGCCGTCGTTCATCAACTCGTTGCGCGAATAGATTGCAGGCGTGAACAACGGCACGAAGTAGCGCTCGAGGGTCCAGCGAAGCTCTTTGCCGTACTCGCTCCCCTGCTGTCCGCGAAACACGAGGCGGCGAAAGCCTGGTTGTCGTGCGGGCGGAAGCGTCGGGATCGGTCCCGAAGGGTCGCGATGGAACGCGGTGAGCGTCGCTGTGCGCAGCCCGCACTGCGAGTCGACACAGAGACGGCCGTACGCCATCCCGACGTCGCTCCCGCGCCGCTCGACGCGATCGCGCAACAGCTCGGCGTAGCCGTCGCTCGGCACCGCGATCGTCTCCATTCGGTAGCGCTCGTTGGCGACGACTTCGAGATCGACGTCGAGAATGATGCCGAACAATCCGTAGCCGCCGAGTACGAGCGAGAACAACTCGGCGTTCTCGTGACGACTGCAGCGAACGATCTCTCCGTCGGCACGCATCACTCGGAACGAAGACACCGTCGACGCGATCGGAGGCGATCCGGGCTGCCATCCATGGCAATTCGCGCTGAGTGAACCACCGATGCTGAACGCGTTGTCGCTCTGCATGACGGCGACGGATCGACCGCGTGCGTCGAGATACGGGATGACGTCGGACCAATGCGCGCCCGCCTCGACGTGCAAGATGTTCGTTCGCGCATCGAGGGACATCGCACGGAGCGCCGACATGTCCACAGCGATCCCGCCCGGGTAGATCGTGTGGCCGCCCATCGTGTGACGCGCTCCCGCGACGGTGACGTGCAGTCCTTCGGCATTCGCGCGCGCGAGTAGCGATCGGAGCCGAAGCTCGGACTCGGTCATCGAAGCGGGCAGCGTGACGACGTCGGCGATGCGCGTGGCGTTCATCCGACTCGCGTCGTCCGCGAAGCCAGCCGCGATGTGAGCTGTACTCGTGCGCTCCCGCCAGGCGACGCGGGCGAGATGGACGGAAGGTCGCACCATCGCGGCGCACGACAACAAGCCCATCGCGAGAAGCACGCGGCGGAGTGTTCGTCGCGTTCGTTTCGAGACCGCGGGCTGTGCTTCGGGTTCGCTCATCTCACGGTGCTCGAAGGAGAGGAGACACGTAGGGGCCGAGTGGAATCAAGCGATCGCGCATCGTGCAATCCGAAGCTCAACGCGTGGCGCGACAATCGATGTCGAAGGTGACGATGCCTTCGACCTCGTGCGTTCCCGCGCGCGCGACTCGAACCGAACCGACAGCGGTTCGCAGCCGCGGACCAAACGTGAGTTGCGCAACGGGGTCCGTCACGCCCGCAGGTGAGACCACATCGAGATAGCGATCGAGCCCGATGCGGAGTCGCACGAGCCCTTCGGTGTGCGCGACGTCCTGCACGCCGCCCGCGACCGTTCCACGACGAAGAAAGCCGATGTCGAGCCTGCGCTCGTCGGGCATGCAGACCACGAACTCGGCACCCTCGCCCGGACGCAGTCGCGCGCCGTCGAGAAGCTGTCCCGGATATGCCGCGCCACATCGAGCAGGAACGTTGCGGAAGTGGAATCCCTGTCCGTGGGTCGGTCGGAATCCAACCGTCGCCGTACCTACCGCGATGTGTGGTGGCATTGCGTCGGTGGCGCACCCGAAGCGCGGGAACGTGCCGGGATCGATCGCCGGCGGGAGTGATGCGGGCGCGAGGGACGACGCATCGTGAACATCCGGGGCGGCGTCGCGCGTTGTGATCGGTGCGGTCGATCCTTGCGAAGGCGCGGTTAGGTGATCGTCGCGACAGGCCTCGAGCGTGACGATGGCCAGCGCGACGGCGAATCGCGACCTCATGGGCCCGCCGTCGACGCGCCGACGTCCGCGCGAACCACCGCCAGCGTCACCGTCGCCTTCGCCACCAGAATCCCCTCGCCCGATCGAGCGGCGTGTACGCGCACTTCGGATTCGACCACCGAGATCGTTCGTCCGCCGCGGAGAACGATGGAGATACAAGACACCCGCTCGCCGCGCGCCGGACGCAGCAGGTTCAGCTTGTACTCGATCGTCAGGACAGTCTGATCGGCGCCCACCAGCGTTCCTGCCGCGGCGCCCGCGGTGTGGTCGGCCATCGTGCCGAGCACGCCTGCGTGCACGAACCCGTCCTGCTGCCCGTGGCGCGATGCGAGGATCAACTCTGATTCGGTCCGACCCGGCTCGGCGTGCACGAGCACGAAGCCGACGTCCGTCACGAACGGCGCGCGCGCGAAGATCGCGTTCACTTTCTCTCTCCACGCCGGATCCGCTGGCTCGAGTGTTCGCATCGCGCCCGATCATAGCCGCAACGCGCCGGCACTCCGCGCCAGGACGTCCGTGTGTGATTGGGTAGAGATCGTGACAACCGAAGCCGTCCCTGTTCGGTGCGAGGATCGAACAGGGAGGGCGACGGTCGCCGTCGATCGAGGGCGCGCGGTGAGGTCGAATGTGTGAACGATGCTCGTGTCAGAGCATCAACCGGAAACGCCGCAGCGGCCCGATCGGCAGACAGGCGCGGTGAGCGGGCAACGCACGCCACAACCGCCGCAGTTGAGCGGGTCGTTGTCGTAGCTCGGGCACATTCCGTTGCAGAGCGGCGTTCCGTTCGCACACGTGGCCGAGGTCATGCACGAACCCATCCGACAGACCTGACCCGCGGCGCACGCGTTGCCACACGAGCCGCAGTTCGCGGTGTCGGTGCTGGTGTTCACGCAGCTCGAGCCGCACATGCTCGTCGGCGAAATGCAACCGCACGCTCCGGCGCGACAGAGAGCGCCAATGGGGCACGCGTTGCCACACGCACCGCAGTTCGACGGGCTCGTCGTGGTGTCGACGCAGATGCCGCCACACGACATCGTCGATCCACCGCAACTCGCACGGCACATTCCCGCGCTGCAGACTTCGCCGGCTCCGCACGCATGGCCGCATGTACCGCAGTTCGTCGGGTCGCTGCCGAGCGCGACGCACGTCCCCGAACAGAGCGTCTGCATCGGTGCAGTCGACGGGCACCCGCACGCTCCCGATGCGCAGACCTGGCCGCCGGTGCAGGCATTTCCGCAAGTGCCGCAGTTCGCAGAGTCGCGCTGCAAGTTCGTGCAGAGAGCGCCGCACGTCGTGAGGCCCGTACCGCATGTGGCCTGACAGACACCACGCGAACACACTTCGCCAGATGCGCACGTGTGCCCGCACGAACCGCAGTTCGCGGGGTCGCTAACCGGATTCACGCAGGCCGCGCCGCAGGGCAGCGTGCCGGGGAGGCAGGTCGCGGCGTCGGTTCCCGAACCGGAGTCGGAGGCGGCAGTGTCGTCGCCCGCGTCGGTCGCGCCGGTGTCGTCGTTCGTGACATCCATTGCGATCACATCCATCGACATCGAGTCGCCGACGATGGCGTCAGAGCCGTTGCCGTCGCGCGCACCGTCGACACCGCCGAGACCGTCCGATGCGCCGTCTTGTGTCGATGCGTCGGGCCGGGCGGGCGTGCTGCAGGCGGCGAGTGCGAGCGCGAGACCGAGTGTCGTCCATCGAAGCATTCTCATGGGTCCTCCGGGGCGTAAGAGCGAACTGCCGTCGGCAGCGCGGTGCAGATGTCGCGCCACGCGGCAGTGATCGAACACACTCGCGAATCGTGGCGATGCTCGCTGCGTCACGCCGCACGCGGCTTCGTACCCTCGCAACAATTGCGAGGCTCGCGCCGGTCGTCGCGATGCCATTCATCGCACCACGCCGCACGCGCGCGCCCTGACGACGACATCAATTTTCGATGACGCGCCCACAGTGATCGCAGCGCACGATCTCGCCGTGGGCACTCAACTGAACAATCCACTTCACGGCGTCACGCTCGCGATGATCCTCGAGGCGCTCGTCGCCCGCATCGGTTGGGAATCGATGGGAAAGGCCGTACCGATCCGCTGCTTCACCCATGAGCCGAGCGTGTCCTCGAGTCTGCATTTTCTTCGTCGCACACCGTGGGCCCGTGCGCAGGTCGAAGCGCTGTATCTCGAGATCTTCGCCGCGGACCGACCGTAGGAAACCCGCACCGATCGTCTGATCAGCGTTCCGTCGATCGCGACGACTCAGCTGCGCGCAATTCGCCCGCGCGGTGATTCGCCGAGGTGCTTGCGAAACACTCTTCGAAAGGCCGCCGCATCGGCGTAACCCACCCGCGCAGCGATCGCGTCCACGGAGTCGCGCGTCGTGTCGAGCAGATGCGCAGCATGCTGCACTCGGACTCGCTGCACGAACTCGAGCGGCGACACCCCGAGTCCCGCTTGCATGCGACGCGCGAGGGTTCGCGGCGAAGTCGACGCGGCGTGGGCGATCTCGGCAAGACCGAGTTGTCGATCGAGGTTCGCGACGACGAAACGCTCGACCCGGCGAAGCGAGGGGTCCTGCGTACGCAGGTGCTCGAGGATCATGTATCGAGACTGCGAAGGGCGCGCATCGAGCACGAGGTATCGCGCCACGAGATGCGCGAGCGTGGGACTCGCAACGCGCGCGAGCAGAGAGAGCATCAGATCGGCGTGTGCGAACGCGGAACCCGCCGTGGTCACGCGTTTCGCTTCCACGACCATTCGATCGGCACGGAGCGCGACATCGGGGAATCGACGCGCGAACGCGGGGACGAGCCACCACGTCGTGGTCGCCGACTGGCCCGCCAGCAGCCCTGCGGCCGCGAGAACGAAGGTCGCGGAACACGACGCGGCGACCCTCGCCCCCGCCGATGCGGCCTTTGCGAGATACCGCGCGCCGCGCACGACGTCGTCGCGAACCAGCAATCGCTCGATGCTCTTCTCGGTCGCCGCCGAAAGGCCGGGGACGACGAGAACGTCGCCGCTGTTCAACCGGGCCCTGCGAAGCTCGCCATCGACTGCGATCGAGCGTCCGGCACCCGAGCGTACCGGCTTGCCGTCGAGCGAGAGAACCCGCTGCGCCAGAGGGCGCGCGCGTCGCGGAAGAACCGCCAGCCCTGCTTCCACGCAGCGTGCGGCCGCGGTGACGACATCGAGACCGACACCCAGAGAGCCGTCGGCAACGCCGTCGAAGACAACGTGTACGAACATGGTGGCAAGACTAGACCGAAGGTTGTCGATCCTGCCACTCGTCGGTCGCCGGTGCTTTCGGCATCGTTCGCTCCCATGAGCACTTCGCACGCCGATCCCTCCGCCGACGATCCTCTCGACGACTTCCGGCGTCGAACGGTCACGCTGAACGACGAGACGCGCACCGTCTACACCGCAGGGCGCGGTGTTGCGGTGATCGTGATGGCCGAGATGCCAGGGATAAGTCCGCACGTCGCACGGTTCGCGCGATGGGTCCGCGATGCTGGATTCGCCGTGTACATGCCATCGCTCTTCGGACGCGATGGTGCGTACCCCCATGCACAAGCGGGCCTTGCGGTATTGAAGCGAGCCTGCGTGAGCGCCGAGTTCCGTGCGCTCGACGCGAATGTCTCGAGCCCGGTCACTCGCTGGTTGCGCGCGCTCGCACGACTTGCGCACGGCGAATGCGGCGGCCCGGGCGTCGGCGCCATCGGCATGTGTTTCACCGGCAACTTCGCACTCAGCATGATGCTCGAGCCATCGATGATCGCGCCCGTACTCTGTCAGCCCTCCCTCCCCCTGAGCGCACCGGATGCGATCCACATCGCGCCGGATGAAGTCGCCAGCGTGAGGTCGCGTCTCGAGCGCGAGAATCTGACGGTGCGTGGCTATCGCTTCGACGGCGATCGGCACTGCACCGCGGAACGGTTCGAGGCCTACGCCCGAGTGCTCGGCGAGCGCTTCGAGGCGACGGTGATTCCGTCCTCCGCGGCGCACCCGAAGCCGCCTCCCTTTTTCGAACAGATCGTCGGCGGCGCGCATAGCGTGGTGACGGCACATCTCGTCGACACGGCGGGCGAGCCGACGCGGGCCGCACGCGACGAGATCCTGCGGTTCTTCACCGAACGACTTCGCGGAGGGCATCATGCCGAGTGACGAGCGGGTTCGATTGATCGGCCGAAGCAGTTCGCACTTCACGCGGGTCGCGGCGATCTTCGCGCACGAGGTCGGCGTTCCGTTCGATCTCGTCGTGGTTCATGACCTTGCGAGCCTGGACTCCGCGACCTACGGCGGACACCCCGCATTGAAGGTCCCGACTCTTTGCATCGGCGACGCGAGGCTCTTCGGCACGGAGAACATCTGTCGAAAGCTCGCCGAACTGGCCGGGCGCGCGGGCGATCCGCGCATCGTGCTCACCGAGCACGCGATCAGTGACCTCGTGCGCAGCGCGCAGGAGCTTGTCTGGCACGCCATGTCGGCTCAGGTGCAACTCGTCGTGGGGACCGGCTTCGCGAAGCTGCCCGCGGAGAACGTGTTCTTTGCGAAGGCACGAGCAGGGCTGCTCGGCGCGCTCGCATGGCTCGACGAACATCTGGCCGAGGTGAGCGCCGCGCTGACGGTGCCGCGGGATGTCAGCCTCTTCGAAGTGACGCTCTTCTGCCTCGTCGACCATCTCGGGTTTCGTCCGACCGTTTCGATGGAGCCGTACCCGCGGCTTCGCGAGTTCGCCGAAGCGTTCGCGATCCGTCCAGCCGCTCGACGCACCGTGTTCCGCTTCGACGTCGTCCAAAGCGCAGCCACGGAGTGATTTAGGGTGCGCGTTTTCGACGCGGTCCCTTCCGGGGTAAACCTCTGCGACCTACGGTCGATGCGTGGGGCTCG
>CBIHQZ010000245.1:0-8162 GCA_966212315.1 uncultured Myxococcales bacterium | reverse complement strand
TGCGTTCTGTCGCGCGCTCTTCGTCGGGCATCCGTACGGACGACCCGCGCACGGAACGATGGACTCGCTCGCGCGGGTGAAGCACGCCGATCTCGTCGAGGCCCATCGTGACGTCCTGGTGCGACGCGATCTCGTCGTCGGCGCATCGGGTGCGATCGACGAACGAACGTGCCGCGCGTGGATCGATCGATACCTCGGCAACCTCGCCGACGGCCCTTCTCGCGCCGCTTTCCCTGCGGTGAAGCGCGTCGTCCGTGGGCGGCATCTCGTGCTGATCGACAAGCCCGAGCGCACGCGCCATGCGGTCTGCGTGGGCGGGCTGGGCACGCTCCCGAGCGACGCGGACCATCATGCGCTGGTGGTGGCGAATGCGGCGTTCGGTGGGATGTACACCGCTCGAATGCTCCAAGAGCTGCGCGTAAAGCGCGGATGGTCGTACGACGCGCACAGTTCTCTCGGTCGCGGACGGGCGCGGCAGTCGTTCGCGATGGTCGCGATGCCGTCGTCACCCGACCTCGCACCGACGCTCACGCTGCTGTGCGAATTGCTCGAAGTCTGGATCGATCGCGGACTCTCGGAGCGCGAGGTCGCACTGGCGAAGGACTTCACCGCCGCGAGTTTCGCGTTCGAACTCGACACGCCTGTGAAGCGTCTCGAGCAACGCCTGCTCGCGCCGCTGTGGGGCCTTCCGCGCGATCATCACATCACGTTCGCGGATCGCATCCGCAGCGTGAGTCGTGCGCAAGCGAACGCGGCGATCCGACATCGCATCGCAGCCGACGACCTGGTGCTCGGCGTCGTGGCATCGGCGGCGGCTCATCGCGACGAGTTGTCGTGTGCGATTCCTCGCATGGCGTCGATGACCGTTCATCGCTACGACCGCGAACTGCCGTTGTGGAACGCTGCCGATGGATGATCGATTCATCGCCGTGGAAGTCGATCCGAACGAAGGCTGCCCCGACGGCGTCTCGCTGCGGTTCAAGCGTGCAGGCGAAACGCGTGAACTCGGACGCGTGCAGTACGAGTCGCAAGACGGGCTCGACGGGATGTGGTCGATCGGAGCGATGACGTGCGACGACCCGCGAGCACCTTGTGAGCGCGCGCGGGTCGTACTGGTCGAAGACTCTTCCGACGGAGAGACACTGCTCGTCGTCGGCGGTCGCTACGGGCTGCGGCTCGAACACGAGAACGGCACCGTCGTGCGGGAACCGTATCTCGTGCTCGGGCGCGACACGCAGCTGGAGTAACGCGAGCGATTCGTCGTCGGTCAGATCGAGACGTGAATGTTCGCGCTCGTGCTCCACTGACCGCCGTTGTTCACGCTCGGATCAGTCGAGAACCGCTGGTTGATGAAGTAGTGGTACAGGCCTTCGAAGCCCACACCCCAGCGACGACCGATCGGCACGTCGATACCACCGCCCATCGGAACGACGCCGCTGCGGCTGTCACGCAGGGTCGAGGCCTGCACGTTGCCGCCGTTCCAGACGGTCACGTTCGTCCATGCGACACCAGCGCCGCCGAGCGCGTACGGACGCACGTACGGCGTCGGAACCTGAAGACGCACGAGGCCGCTGACTTCATTCGTCACCAGGCCGACGTTCGGTCCGGTGCGGGGGTCGTAGCCATCGTTGTGCATGCCGAAGTAGCGCGCTTCGACGCCGAACCAGTTCATGAAGTGCATGCCGACACGCGCACCCCACGCCGGTCCGACCCACGCGTTGTTCTGCGCGGGGCCGGTGAGGCCGCCGAGACCACCATCGAGTCCGAACTGCACGTGCACGTTGTGATGATCCATGTTCGGGCCACCACCGCGGCGTCGCTGAACCACCGCGACGGGGGTCACACGCACTGCGAGATCCTGCTGAAGTCGCGCGATGCGATCGGCATCCGCGCGCTGACGCTCGAGGGCCGCGAGGCGTTCACGTTCTGCATCCGAACGGAGTTGCTGCGCCTCGGCCTCGAGTCGCTGCGCATTGGTGCGGCAGTTCTCGAGATCGGTGCGATTGCGCTCGGCATCGGCGCGTTCCGCCGCCAGTCGATCGCGACGTTCCTGTCGTGCACGGCGCCACGCGGCGACCTGCTCGGGCGTGTAGTGACGCACGGCCACGCATCCCGCCGGGCAGCCGGCCGCCGCAGTTTCGCCGCCGCCGCGAGCACGCGTGCTGTCGATCGGCTGCGCGGTCGTCGTGCGCGTGGCGGTCGTCGTGGTCGTCTGCGGACTCGTGTGAATGTCGCGCGTGGTGTCCGGATGCGTCGCGTCGTACGCCGTGTTCCGAACAGCATCCCCCGTGCGCTGCGTTCCCGTTCGAACGCCCTGCGCTGCTTCGTGTGCACCGGTGCGCACTCCCTGGGCGGTATCGTGAGCGGCTTGACCCATCGTCGATTGCGCGAACACGGGAACCGAACAGAACAGCCCACCGAGAATGGTGGTGGTCACGACGTACGTCTTGCGATGCATTGCTTTCCTCCGGGTGAGCGCCCTCGCCGCCGCGCAAGAGCGCACGACGTGACAGAGCGCGAACATCGACGCGACGTGTCTGCCGCGTTCGGAGAGGACGTATTGAAAGCGGCGTACCGGACCGCCGCGACATGCCGAGCAGGGATGAAGCCGCGCAGTGACAGAACGGTCGAGACGCAGCGTTTCGCGATGTTCCGGGCGCGACGCGAACGGCAGAGGTAGCCGGCGAGTCATTGTGCGACGACGGGGCGTGCACGCTCTCGTGACGCACAGCGCGCACAGAGGGGGCACGTCGGAGACCTTCGCCGGCTGAACCGTTCGTGTTGACGGAGAAGAGCCCGGCAGTTATGTAGGGGGTCCGCTGCGGGCGTAATTCAGCGGTAGAATGTCAGCTTCCCAAGCTGAACGTCGCCGGTTCGATCCCGGTCGCCCGCTCCACTCTCCAGGCCTCGCATGGGCCGCGGGACGCTCCACCGCCGAGTCGGCGAGCGAGCGCTTGTGCGATATCCGCGGGTGATACGGTCGAGCGCGTCGCATGCCCTCGCTCCCGGAACGTCTCGCCGCGCTCTTCACGCGCCGAGGAGCCGGACGCGACGGAGATGGAACAGGCCGTCGAGTTCGAGATCGAAGACATCGCCGGTCATCGCGCCCTGGTGCGGCCATCGCTGATGAGCCTGCACACGCCACAGTCGGCCGTCGTGCGGGGGCACTTCGATTGCGACTCGGCCGACGAGTTGCGACAGCAGGTGTTCCGCCGTCGGCAGCTCGATGCATCGTGGCACGCGGACGGTGCGTTCCTGCCGCGCCGCTTCTATGACGAGCGAACGCTGGTCGCGGGTGAACGCGTTGCCATCATCGGAAGCGCGCGGCACGAGATCGACGCCGACGCGCAGGTCAGCGACGCGCAGCTCGGCGGATATCGAGCCTCGCCGACCCGTCTCGTGATCGAGCCGGCGCCCGACGCGATGTTCTTGTACGTCACTGACTGGGAGTCGGCGGACGCTCGGTGAGAGCGCCGTGCGCGCGACCCGTCTTCAGTTCGCTTCGAATGTTCCGTGCGCCGAAGTGCAGGTGTCCATCGCGATTTGCGCGGTGAGCGGCGCGTAGAAACTCTCCGTCTGCGTAAAGCCCGCGTTCGAGATCGTGCAGTGCCCCACGCGATTCGCCGACGTGCAGGCTTCCGCCGAATACGTCGAGGTGCTGGATGTGCCGCACGTCTGCTGCGCCTGCGAGTTGGTGTATCCCGCGACGAAATCGACGCAGATCGAGCCGCCTCCCTGTGCGGGCGTCGAACAACTTCCCGCACCGCCACCACCGCATGCCGCGAGTGATATCGCGAACACCGCACCGACTGCGCACCACCACTTGCTCATCGCATCCTCCGTTCGATCACGCGTCGCACGCGTGGAACGCCACGGCGTGAGCCGGCATTGATGCGCGACTCGCTGCCCGCACACAATGCCTTTCCGACGCGATGACCTTCGCACTCAGCGGTGGAAACGAAGCGCGCGGCTTACATCACACGCGCGGCGCTCACGGTGATCTCGAACGTCTCGTGCGACACGTAATCGGTGAGCGTGGCGAACGACGTGTCGCGTCCTACGGGGACCGCGGCGATGCCGTCGATCCGCATGCGGTGGATCGAACTCGCCGGAGTGCCGCTCTCGACGGTCGACAACTCCGCGGTGCCGCTCACGACCGGAACGCTTCCGCGCATCGCGAACATCAAATGAAGCGACATGCCGATGTCCTGGCGAGGGGCTGCCACGGCACTCGCGGTGGAGAGCGGAACGTTCACGCCGACGGACACTGCACCGCTGTGATTTTCCTCGAGCGCCAGCACGTACGTCGCGGCGCGTGGATCACCCGGTCGATGCACGGTGAACGTGAAGCGATAGATTGCACGCGGTGCTTCGACGGTAGAAGCCGAGTGTGTCGACGAAGGACCGACCGGCGGCGCCGTGGGCGGATCGGCGCGTGCGAACGCGGGTGTCGAGATGATGGCGGCGAGGAGCGTGGCGGCAGCGAGCTTGTTGGACATGAGTACCTCGGACCGCACGAAGAGCAGTTGCTATGCCGATCGAATATTGCAGGCGAAAAGCCGTGCGGTCGGGACGCGAGGCGACAGGACGTCACGAAGCGCTCTCGCGTGATTGCCATCGTGACAACGAGCCGCGCGCGTGTCGGATAGAGTCGCGCACATGGCGAGCCCCGATTGGTCGACGCTGACCCACGCATACGGCGCCGCGTCGGACGTCCCCGCACTCCTCGCGGCGATCGACCGCGGTGATCGACGCGCCCTGCGCGACCTCGCGACGCGCGTGTTCCATCAGGACGCGCGATACAACGCCACGCGCCACGTGGTGAGCGAGTTGCTCGACCGCGTCCGTACCGGCTCGGTGTTGCGCGCCGATCTGTTGTTGCGGATCGCGGAGCTGTGCGCCGCACCGATCTCGATGAGCGCCGGGTTCGCGGGACGCGCCGACGGGGAGACAACGGGGTGCATCGCTGCGCTCGTCGCGCGCCTCGACGACGTCCTCGAACTTCTCTCGACAGCACCGATGCCCGATCGTGCGGCGGCGGCGATGTGTGCCGGTTGTGCAGTCGGACACGCGCCGCACGTCGCGGACGCGTTGCTCGATCGACTCGCCGTCGAGCCGAGTTCGACGGTGCGTGCATCGATCGTGATGGTTCTGGGCGACGTCGAGGGCGAGCGGGCCTCGCGTGCGATCGCGAGCGCGTTCGAAGACGATCGATCATCGCTGGTCCGCCTGGTGGCGACGATGGTGGCGACGGCCCGCGCGCCGAGCGTGGAGGTCGTGGCGACACTCATCGACCATCTCGCTGCCGATCGCTCGCTCGATGATCAGTACGCACGGTTGCCGTGGCACGAGCATCGCGTCGGTGCGATCGCGGACATGCTCGCTGCGGCGCCTTCGGAAGCACTCGCCTCCGCCGTCGACCCGCTCGTCGACGCGCTCATGGAAGCGGAAGGAAGCACCGCGAAACGCGTGGCCGCCGCGCTGGTCCACGCAGCGAGCGCCGACGAAGGGCCAAAGGTTGCGCGCGCATTGATGCGCCGGCCCGGACTGTGGGCTCTCGGCGGTTTCGCGGAACTGCTCGCAGCCGCGAATCTACCCGCGGATTCCGCTGCGCTCGCGGCACTCGCTGGCGAGCGGTACACGCCCGATCCGATCGCGACGGCAGTGTTCGTCGCCGGCGTGCTGGCCGACACGATCGGCGACGTCGGTGGTGCGAACGACGTGCTCGAGCGGATTCGTTCGGACGGCGCACGAGACGCGCGGTTCTGGGTGGCACTCGGCCGCGTGACCGCCGACGACGATCAGGCCCTCGCGTGTTTCGCGCGAGGTGCCGCGCTCCGTGACGATCTCGGCGAGGCGTGGTTCGAACTCGGTCGCCTGCTGCTCGAAACCCATCGGAACGTCGAAGCAGAACCCGCGGTGTCGCGCGCGTCCGAGTTGATGCCGTCGCATCCCGAGGCGGCCGCGAATCATGCGCTCGCGCTGAAACGTCTGGGCAAACTTCGCGAGCACATCGACGTGCTCACGTCGGCGACCGCACGGATGCCGCGCGCAGCCTCGCTCTGGGAATCCCTCGGGCTGTCGCAGCACGATGCCGGTGCCCACGCGGAGGCGGCGGCCGCGCTCGATCGCGCAGTCGATGCCGACCCCGATCGCGCATCGGCGCATTACTCGCGCGCTCGTGTCCGCGTTGCGGCTGGCGATCTCGACGGCGCGTCGAACGATGTGCTCACGGCGCTCGACCGCGATCCCGCGCTGCGTTCGACGATGGCGCGCGACGAGGACCTCGCGCCGCTGCGCGGTCTCGCAGCAGTCGCCTCTGCATTGAAGTGATAGCGGACCAGCGCAGCCAGTTTGCTCGTTCAGAGCTTGCGAACGATCAGCGTGCAGGTGAGATCACCGGGCTTCTTCGCGGGCTCGAACTCCACGGCGTAGCGTCCGTTGGCGCGCGGATGACTGCAGATCCCCTCGACCAGACCCCACTCGAAGTCCTTCGGGTACGGCGTCTCGCAGCGGATCTCGATCGCGTTCGGTCCCAGGCGCTTGATGCGGTAATGCCCGACATCGCCGTTGTGATTGAGGTGATAGATCTGATCCAGCGCCTCGAGAATCGCCATCGCGTCCGAGAATACCGGCGGAAAATCGGCCTTCTCGATGATGAGTCGTCCGACTTCACGAACCTTTTTCGGACCGACCGCGCCTTGGATTTCGCGCAACGCATCGAGCCATCGCTGCACGGGAATGAAGCGATCGGCGCGCAGATCGTCGACCGGCAATTCGTGGCGTTCGATCAGCCGACGGCCGACGTCGGGGAGCAGCCGGAATGCGGCCAGCGTCGCAGTCACGTTTGCAGCGCGCACAGTCGCCTGGGGATCGGCACACACGAATTCCATCGAACGAAACCTCCCGAAACGTCGCGCAGGGCGGCGCGAGGCACCGGCAACCGTAGCGAGTCCGGACGGTCATTTCATCGACTTTCTATGGCGGAGATTCGCTCGGATCCAAACGGATTGAAAAACGATCGTGCTCGGGCTTCAAAATGAATACAGTCGCGATTCAATCATGGGAGGTCGTTCGGGCGTGGCTGCGTAGCAAACCCGTCCGCTATCGCCGACGCGCCGCGTGTCTCCGGTGTCCTCTGGGCATGCATCCGCACTCTTCCACGATGTTGCCGTTCTGATACTCGACCCCTGCCATTCGGCCTGCGAACACATGGCCGTCGCGGCGTGCGGATCGCTACGCTATGGTGCGTCCACTCCGGTGAGCGACACCCCGAAACCCGTGATCGCATTCGAAGGCGTTCACAAGTTCTACGGTGAAGGCGACACGAGGTTTCACGCGTTGCGTGGCGTGACGTTCTCCGTCAGGCGCGGTGAGTTCGTCGCGGTTGTCGGACCGTCTGGATCCGGCAAGAGCACGGTCATGAACCTGCTCGGGTGCCTCGATACGGCATCGAGCGGTCGGTACGTGCTCGCAGGGCATGACGTCTCGCGGCTCGACGTGAGTCAACGTGCGTTTCTACGCAATCAAGTGCTCGGATTCGTCTTCCAGGGTTTCAATCTCCTCCCCCGTATGTCCGCAATCGAGAACGTCGAACTGCCCCTGGTCTACCGCGGCATGGCCGGCGCCGAGCGTCGCCGCCGTGCCGTCGAGATGCTCCGCCAGGTGGGCCTCGGAGGACGGCTCGAGCACACGCCAGCGGAGCTGTCGGGTGGACAACAGCAGCGAGTCGCCATCGCACGCGCACTGGTGACCGACCCGCGGGTGATTCTCGCCGATGAACCGACCGGCAATCTCGACTCCGTTGCTACCGAGGAAGTCCTCGCGTTCCTGCAAAGGCTCAACCGCGAACGTGAACTCACGATCGTGATGGTCACACACGAGGCGGATGTCGCCGCTTGTGCATCACGATTGATCTCGGTGCGCGATGGACGGATCAAAACCGACGCGCCCATCAATTCGCCGCGAACAGCCGACCCGAGCACGGTCGCGGCAATCGCCGACCTCGGCTGACGACCGCATGCGCGGTGTCCCCGGACGCGTTGCTTTGCTATCCTCGCGAGCGATGGACGAAGACCTCAGGCAATTCAGGGTCGTGGTGAATCACGAGGAACAATACTCGATCTGGCTCGCGGACCTGCCGATCCCTAACGGTTGGCGCG
>CBIHQZ010000244.1:0-8165 GCA_966212315.1 uncultured Myxococcales bacterium | reverse complement strand
CGCGCGGCGACCTCGTCGTGCAGCGCGGGATTCAACGGACCGTAGTTGCTCCCCGACGAATAGACGACGCCCGTTGCCGAATCGACGCTCGCGGCCGACGGTCGTCCCCAGAACATCTCCGGGTGCTGTTCCGGATGTTCGAGCGTCTGCCCGATGAGCGACGAACCGCGGATCTCACCGCGCGACTCGATGAGGCTTCCGTTCGACGGATGAGGAAGCACGGCCTGCGCGATGCCCGTGACGATCGCTGGATAGATCACGCAACAGATCACCAGCAGGGCGGCGGTCAGAACCAGACTCGGACGAACGACGTTCATGGGGACATCCTCGATGGGGTCAGCAAGTGATCACGCCAGGTGAAGGCCGCGAACGACGAGGTCGATGGCCTTGATGCCGACGAAAGGCACCATCACCCCGCCGAGCCCGTAGACCAGCAGGTTGCGTCGCAGCAGTGCCGACGCGCCGAGCGGGCGATATCCCACGCCTCGCAGCGCGAGCGGGATGAGCGCCACGATGATCAGCGCATTGAAGATCACCGCGGACAGGATCGCGCTCTGCGCGGAGCCGAGTCGCATGATGTTGAGACTCGAGAAGAGCGAACTGCGCGGATCGCCACGCACCGCTTGGAACGCGACGAGACCGGTGAACATCGCGGGAAGGATCGAGAAGTACTTCGCGACGTCGTTGGCGACCGAGAAGGTCGTGAGCGCGCCGCGCGTCATCAACAGCTGTTTCCCGATCTCGACGATCTCGATGAGTTTGGTCGGATCGCTGTCGAGATCGACCATGTTGCCTGCCTCCTTGGCGGCCTGCGTCCCGGTGTTCATCGCCACACCGACGTCGGCGCGCGCGAGGGCCGGCGCATCGTTCGTTCCGTCACCGGTCATCGCGACGAGACGACCGCCTTCTTGCATCTTGTGAATGAACGCGAGCTTCGCTTCGGGCGTCGCTTCGGCGAGGAAGTCGTCGACGCCGGCTTCTCCCGCGATGGTCTTCGCGGTCAGCGGATTGTCGCCGGTGATCATCACCGTCTTGATCCCCATCGCGCGCAGCCGCTCGAAGCGCTCGCGCATGCCGGGCTTCACCGTGTCCTTCAGATAGACCACGCCGAGGATGCGATCGCCGTCGGTCACGACCAGCGGAGTGCCCCCCTCGGCGGCGATGGTGTCGACGACGGACCGCACATCGTCGGGTATGCGGCCCCCGTTCGAACCCTGCAGCGCCTTCACGTGCGCGAGAACCGCATCGCTCGCGCCTTTGCGAATCATCCGTTGGCCCGCATCGACACCGCTCATCCGCGTCCGCGCCGTGAACGGCACGAAGCTCGCGCCTGTCGGGAGCGAAACGCGGACGCCGTTGGTTTCCGCGAGCGCGACGATGCTCTTTCCCTCCGGTGTCTCGTCAGGCAGCGAAGCGAGCGCGGCGACTTCGGTGAGTTCGCGTTCGGTCACCCCTTCGATCGCGATGAACTTCGCGGCCTGCCGGTTGCCGTAGGTAATGGTTCCGGTCTTGTCGAGCATGAGCACGTCGATGTCGCCGGCCGCTTCGACCGCGCGTCCCGACGTCGCGAGCACGTTGTGCTGAACGAGACGGTCCATGCCGGCGATACCGATGGCGCTCAAGAGACCGCCGATGGTGGTGGGGATGAGACAGACGAGCAGTGCGACGAGCACACCGACGCCGAGCGTGCCGCCGAAGAAGCGCGCGTACGGCTCGAGGGTGATCGTCGCGACCAGAAAGATCAGCGTGAGACCCGAGAGAAGGATGGTGAGCGCGATCTCGTTGGGGGTCTTCTGCCGCTCGGCGCCTTCGACGAGCGCGATCATCCGATCGACGAAGCCGCCGCCGGGGTCTTGCAGCACGTGCACCTTGAGCCAGTCCGACACGACGCGCGTTCCGCCGGTCACCGCGCTGCGATCGCCGCCCGCTTCGCGAACGACCGGTGCGGACTCACCGGTGATGGCGCTCTCGTCGACCGACGCGACGCCTTCGATCACATCGCCGTCCGCCGGGATCAATTCGCCCGCGGGGACGTACACGACGTCGCCACGCTTCAAGTCGCTCGCGGCGATCTCGTTCCCTGCCCCCGCGGCGAGCGCACCGTGCGCGAGCGGCGTCTCGTCGCCGGCCTTGCGGATGCGAAGCGCGGTCGTCGTCGTGCGCATCTTTCGCAAGGTCGCCGCCTGCGCCTTCCCGCGCCCCTCGGCCATCGCTTCCGCGAAGTTCGCGAAGAGCACCGTGAACCAGAGCCAGACGATCAACTGAATCGTGAACCGCAGGTCCGCATGGGTGCCGCGTGCGAGATCGCGAACGAAGAGGACCGTCACGAGAATGCTGCCGATCTCCACGACGAACATGACCGGGTTGCGCGCCATCGTGCGCGGGTCGAGCTTCTTGAACGCGTCGAGGACCGCGGGTCGAACGATCTTCGGGTCCCAGAGCGACGCGGACTTGTGAATGGACTTTTTGCTCATCGAAGTCTTTGCCTGCGAGTTTCAGAGTCGCGCGCTAGCGCTGCATGAGGTGCTCTGCGATCGGCGAGAGCGAGAGGGCCGGAAAGAACGTGAGGGCGCCCACGACGAGAACCGTCGCACTCAGCAGTCCGATGAACAGCGGACCGTCGACCGGAAAGGTCCCGGCGCCGGCGGGAACGAGCTTCTTGCGGGCCATGTTTCCCGCGATCGCGAGCGCGGCGACGATCAACGGGAACCGCCCGACGAACATCGCGAGTGCGAGCGTGAGCGAATAGAAGACCGGATGGTCGCTCGAGTACGCCGTCAGTCCTGCGAACCCGCTGCCGTTGTTGCCCGTCGCCGAGCTGAACGCGTAGAGGATCTCGCTGAACCCGTGTGGATGCGGATTCCATGACGCGCCCGCCACCGCGGTGGCGGCGTGATTCGCGATGCCTGCTCGGCCCGCCTCGGTCATCACCGCGATCGCCGTGAAGATCAGGATCGAGAACGCCGGGAGCAGGATGTAGATCGACGCGAACCGGATGTCCCGCGAGTCGAGTTTCTTGCCGAGGTACTCGGGCGTGCGACCGACCATCAGCCCCGCGAGGAACACCGCGAGCAGCACGTACACGAGCATCCCGTACATGCCCGAGCCGACGCCGCCGAAGACGATCTCGCCCAGCTGGATGTTCAGCATCGGCACGAGTCCGCCGAGCGGCGTGTAGCTGTCGTGCATCGAGTTGACCGCACCGCACGATGCGTCCGTGGTGACCACCGCGAAGAGCGCGCTGTCTGGAATGCCGAAGCGCGTTTCCTTGCCCTCCATGTTGCCGCCCGGCTGGATCGCACTCGCGACCGGGTCCGTGCCGAGCGCCGTGAGCGCGGGATTTCCGCGCTGCTCGAAGTGACCGACGACCGCGAGCCCGAGGATGGCGATGAACGTCATCGTCGCGAACACCGCCCATCCGTGGCGGCGGTTCTTCACCATCTCGCCCAGCGTCACGCAGAGCGCGGCGGGGATCGCGAAGATCGAGACGATCTGCACGAAGTTCGAGAGCGGCGTGGGGTTCTCCCACGGGTGCGCGCTGTTCGCGTTGAAGAACCCGCCTCCGTTGGTGCCGAGCATCTTGATCGCTTCCTGCGAAGCGACCGGCCCGCGCAGCAGCGACTGCGTGCCGCCGTCGAGCGTGTGCCACGAGACCGGGCCGGCCCACGTCTGGACGACACCCTGCGAAACGAGAAAGAGCGCATATACGACGCAGAGCGGAAGCAGCACGTAGAGATGCACGCGTACGAGGTCGACCCAGAAGTTGCCGATCGTCGGGCTCTCCCTTCGCGCGATGCCGCGAACGAGCGCGATGGCGATGCAGATGCCGACGCCGGCGGAAAAGAAGTTGTGGCTCGTGAGCGCGACGGCTTGTGAGACGTAGCTCATGGTCGTCTCGCCGCCGTAGCTCTGCCAGTTGGTGTTCGTCGTGAAGCTCGTGGCGGTGTCGAAGGCGAGCCACGGGGCGACGCTGGAGAGATGCGTAGGGTTGTACGGAAGCGCCGACTGAACGCGCAGGATCGCGTACGTGACCAGCTGCGTGACGAGCGAGAACGACAGCAGTGCGAGCGCGTATTGCTTCCAGTCGTGCTCGCGCGCGGCCTCGACGCCGGCCGCGCGGTAGAGCAGGCGCTCGATCGGTGCGCCGACGCGGGCGGAGAGTTTGTTCTCACCGGCGAACACGCGCGCGATGAAGCGTCCGAGCGGCACCGCGATCAGACCGAGCACGATGAAGAACACTGCGACGAGGGCGCAGAACCGCGGGGTCATCTCAAAACCTTTCCGGGCGTGCGAGCACGTAGAACAGATACCCAGCGAGACCGATGCTCGTCGCGAGGCCGATGACGACGGCGAAAGTCATGCGGATCACATCCGGTCGAAGGCGCGCACGAGACCGGCGGCGCCGGCGAAGAGCGCGATGGTGAGGAGAACGATCAGCAGATCCGTCATGTGAATTGCCTCTCCACGCCAGACGACGACTTGCCCCGCGCGCACGTGCGGTCCGCGTGGTGTAGCGGAGCGCGAAGCCCGAACGCATGATGCGAGGCGCTGTCGCGAGCACCCGAGTCACGCAGCGCAGCGACCATCGCGGCCGCGCATCGGGATGGTCGAAACGAGTGCAGGGCGCGTGCCCGTTGTCTGCGTGCTCCTAACCTCGCGATCCCTGGCGCGAGCGACGTGCCCATCGTGCGCGACTGCACGATGTCGACGCCGGCTCACGGGCGCGGGCGCACGACGCGAATCGGCGATCGTCGGGACCAGCACTTCACCGTTGCGACACGCGCGCCCTCGCTCGGATCGGCACGACGGTTGCGACCGGCGCGGCACCGCGTCGTCTCGACAGCCGGCCCGTTGCGCCGGCCGACAGGAGTGCTTCGATGAGCAATGCAATCTGGGGTGCGATCGCATGCGTACTGACGTCGTCCGCCGTCGCGAACGCCCAGAGCGATTCGCCCGCGCGTGGCGCGCCGGATGCGGAGGCGCGCATCGCAGCGCTCGAGGCACGGCTTCGCGCGCTGGAGTCTCGCGCGGCGAGTGCGCCGCCGCCGGCGTCGAGTGCGTCTCCGGACTCAGGGCCGATCAGCAATTCGAGCCAGGGGACATCGCATCCCGGCACCGCCGCGAATCTCACACTCGGGGGGTACGTCGAAGCGTTCTATCAGTGGAACTTCAACGTGCCGTCGAACGGCATCACGAACTACCGCGGCTTCGACACGCGTCACAACGCGTTCACCATCTCGAACCTGGTGTTCGACGCGAGCGGCACACTCGGACCGGTCACCGCGCATCTCGCGCTGCAGGTCGGCTCGACGCCCGACACCTACTATCTCGCGGAGCCGCGATTGCGCGGCGCGGCCGGGGCCGGCGCGAGCACACCCGACGCGTGGAAGTTCATCCAGCAGGCGATCGTCGCGTGGCAGACCGGACTGGGTCGCGGGCTTCTACTCGAAGCGGGGATCTTCCTCTCGCCGGTCGGTCCCGAAGGGATGGCCGTGCACGATCAATGGAACTGGTCGCGCTCGGATCTGTTCTTCGGTCTGCCGTTCTATCACTCCGGTTTCCGCGCCTCGTATCCGGTCGCGCCGCATCTCACCGTCTCGCTCGCTGGCTACAACGGCTGGAACAGCGTGGTCGACAACAACACCGAGAAGTCGCTGGCCGTCGCACTCGACTACGTGGTGACCGACCACGTCACGGCGCACCTGCTGTACTTCGGCGGTGTCGAACGCAACCCCGGTGCGCCCGAGCGCGGCGTCGACGGCTATCCGTGGCGGCACCTCATCGACGCGTACGTCGCGTGGTATCCGCGCACGTGGCTCTCGCTGATGGCGCACGGAAATGCCGGCGTCGAACCGAACGCACTCGGCGTGTCGTGGTGGGCGGCCGCGGCGCTCTACGCACGGGTGCAACCGGTCGAGTGGCTCTACCTCGCGGCGCGCGGCGACGTCGTTCACGAGGTCGAACCGGCCGGTGCTTCCGCGATTCTTTTTCCCGCCGCGTGGGTCGGCAGTGCGACCGCCACCGTCGACGTGCGTCCTCGCGAGAACATCTCGATCCGCGTCGAGTACCGGCACGACCACGCAGATACGAATCTCTACTTCCGTGGCGCCGTGGGGACCGACGCGGCGACGCTCGAGTTCGTTCCGAACGCGCGCTCGCAGGACACGCTCACGATCGGCACGACCGCCTGGTTCTGAGCGCCAGCGCGACCATGCGAGCGCGCACGATGGCAACGCCCTCGTCGTGCGTGGACGCACGATCGCCGCGCGTGATGCCGCGCGCATGCGCGCGAATCCGCGGTGGCGTGCGAGATGCAAAACGCTCCGTGGGACCTTTTCGCCATGAGACGCCACAACGAACATTCGAGCCGGCTACCCCGTCACGCGCACCGCGGAGCGGGCGACAGCACCCAGTTGCTCATGACGTTGATGCTCGTGTTCGCAGCGCTTGCCGGTGCGGCGCGCGTCCTGGAAGTCTTCCTGGCGCACGAGCACTTCGGCGGAAACGCGTCCATCGCGCTGTTGGTTGCCATTCTCGCGGGACGGCAGTCGGCGATCGAGATCAAGGCGTACCTTGTCAGCCCGCCGACTCCCGACGCCGACGACGAATGGCCGTGAGTCGCGACCCGCGGGTGCCGTGGTGAACGATCCCTTTCTCGACGAACTGCGCCGCGCGAAACGAGGGCGGCTGAAGATCTTTCTCGGCATGTCCGCCGGGGTCGGCAAGACGGTGTCGATGCTGCGCGACGCGCGCCGTCTGCGTGCCGAAGGCGTGGATGTCGTGTGTGCGTTCGTCGAGACGCACGGGCGTTCGGAGACGGCGAACGAGGTCGGCGATCTCGAAGTCGTGCCGCGCGCGAAGCGCCTGCACCGCGGGGTGCCGCTCGAGGAGATGGATCTCGATGCGGTTCTCGCGCGCCGGCCCGAGGTCGCGGTGGTCGACGAACTCGCGCATCACAACGTGCCGGGCGGACGGCACGACAAGCGGTATCAGGACGTCGAAACGCTGCTCGATGCGGGGATCAGCGTGCTCACAGCGGTGAACGTGCAGCATCTGGAGAGCCTTCACGGCCTCGTGCTGCGCGCAACGGGCGTCGATGTCCGTGAGCGCGTACCGGACCGGATTCTTCGCCGCGGCGACGAGATCGTGGTCGTCGATGTCGGACCGGAAGAACTGCGCGAGCGGCTGCGGTCCGGAAAGATCTACGCGCCCGTAAAGGTCGAGCACGCGCTGAAGAGCTTCTTTCGCGCCGACAATCTCACCGCGCTGCGACAACTGGCACTTCGCGAGGTGGCCAACGCGGTCGAGCAGCGCGCGCGCGCGAAACCGCGCGACGATCGGCGTACATCGCCTTCCGATCCGGCGGCGCGAACCGATGCCGAGCGCGTGATGGTCTCGATGTCGTCGATCCCCAGCGCGACTCGGCGCCTTCTCCGATCGGGTGTACGGCTCGCCGGGGGGATCAACAGTCGATGGTTCGTCGTCTACGTCCGCACGCCCGGGGAGTCTCCCGAGCGCATCGCGACGCCGGCGTTGCGATCACTCACCGACAACATCGCATTCGCCAAGGAACTCGGCGCCGAAGTGGTGCGTCTCGAAGGGAACGACGTTCCCGCGGCGCTCGCGACATTCGCACTCGAACACGCGATCACCCACGCGGTGTTCGGTCGAACGCGCGTGCCGTGGTGGCGCGAACGGCTGTATGGCTCGCTGATCGACCGGTTCATGCGGCTCGCACCTTCGGTCGACGTGCTGGTCGTAGGCGAAGCCGACACCGAGGAGCCGTCGCCATGAGTCGCCGTATTCTTCTCGTCGAACCCGATGCCGGGACGCGCGCGCTGATGCAGCGTGCATTGCGCGCCGCGGAATTCTCGGTCGAGGATTTCGATTCGGTTCACCACGCGCGCTTGTTGCTCGACGACCAGGCCTTCGACCTTGCGATCGTCGACGAACTCGGCGCGAGCGAGATCATGCTCGACGAAGTGCGGTTCCTCCGCGCGCGGTATCCGCGGCTGCCGGTCGTGTGCACCGGCGCGATGCTTTCGCGTGACGACGCGATCGAGCTACTGCGACTCGGCGTCGGCGACGTGCTCACCAAGCCTTTCACCCCGACCGAGTTGCGCGCGGCGGTGCTCGGCGCGCTCGACCGCGATCTGCCGTCGCAT
>CBIHQZ010000243.1:0-8173 GCA_966212315.1 uncultured Myxococcales bacterium | reverse complement strand
TGGCAAATCGAGACGGCGTCTCGATTTCGGTACCGGTAGGCATCGGAGCACGAGGCGGGATGTGCTTTCGCGATATCGGGAGGTATCGCGAATCGAGGCGTGGTCTCGAATCGCAGCACCGCAGCGCATGCGAAACGGGGTGGCGCGCGGACTCGGGTGCTCGCGAGCACTGAGATGCGACGCACTGACACCTCCGAACGTGCGCTCGTGCCCGTGCAGACATGACGCCGTTGGGTCGTGCGTCGCGTTGCACTTCGCATCGATCACGAACCGCAATCACCGACGCTGCGCATCACCGGGTGAGGACGATCGAGACATGCGAAGGGGCGACGGCGTCGGAAGTACGAACGGAGGATTCGCGTGGCGCAGCACTCGATCGACAAGGCACTTCACATCGACGCAAACAGCGAGATCGAAACCATCATCACGACGCTTCGACAGCAGGTGATGGGTTCTCTCAAGAAGCGAGGTGTCGTCGTCGGGATCTCGGGCGGCATCGACAGCGCGGTGTGCGCTGCCCTCGCGGTGAAAGCATTCGGACCCGATCGCGTGTTCGGCATCTTCATGCCCGAGCATCACAGCGCGGACGAATCGCTCGAACTCGGGCAGTTGCTCGCCAACAAGCTCGGCATCAAGACCGCTATCGAGGACATCGGGCCCGGGCTCGCTTCACTCGGTTGTTACCGCCGGCAGATCGAAGCGATTCGCCTCGCCGTCCCCGAGTACGACGCGGGATGGAAGTGCAAGATGATCCTGCCGTCGATCCTCGAGACCGATCGACTGAACGTCTCGCAGCTCACGGTGCAATCGCCGACGGGTGAATCGAAGACCGTGCGTCTTCCGGTGGAGTCGTACCTCGGGCTCGTCGCCGCGACGAACATGAAGCAGCGCGCGCGCAAGCTCATCGAGTACACGCACGCCGACCGGCTGAACTTCGCGGTGATCGGCACGCCGAATCGCCTCGAGTACGACCAGGGCTTCTTCGTGAAGCAGGGCGACGGCGCGGCCGACGTGAAGCCGATCGCGCATCTCTACAAGACGCAGGTGTACGCGCTCGCGAAGGCGCTCGATGTGCCGCAGGAGATCCAATCGCGTCCGCCCACGACCGATACCTGGTCGCTCGCGCAGACGCAGGAAGAGTTCTACTTCGCGCTCCCGTACGCGAAGCTCGATCTCTGTCTGTGGGCTCACGACAACCACATCGCCGCGGTCGACATCGCGCCGAAGGTCGGCATCGACGCTGCGCTGGTGGAACGCGTCTTCAAGGACATCGACGCCAAGCGTCGCGCCACGAAGTACCTGCACACGCCGCCGTTGCTCATCGCGTCGGTTCCCTCGGTCGAAGGACATCACGTGCCGCGCGAATCGGGCCCGCAGCCGGTCACTCTCGGCGTGGCGGAGGGCTGATCGATGTGCGGTCTCGCCGGCGTCCTGAATCTTCGTGAGGGCGCCGCGCCGCCCGCGCTTCCGCTGCTCGAGAAGATGGCGGGCGCGATGCGTCACCGCGGGCCCGATGCGTTCGGTTGCTATCGCGACCGGCGCATCGGCATCGCGCACGCGCGTCTGTCGATCGTCGATCTCGAAGGTGGCGCGCAGCCGCTCGCGAACGAAGACGACACGCTGTGGGTGGCGTTCAACGGCGAGATCTTCAACTTCGTCGAACTGCGCGACGAACTGCTGGCTGCCGGGCACACGTTCAAGACGCGCTCGGACACCGAGGTGATCGTTCACGCGTGGGAAGCGTGGGGTGAGAAGGCCTTCGCGCGGTTCAACGGGCAATGGGCCATCGTGTTGTGGGACACGCGCCGCGAGACGCTGGTGCTCTGTCGCGATCGCGTGGGCGTGCGTCCGCTGCACGTGTACGCGAACGACGAAGCGGTGTGGTTCGCGAGCGAAGTGAAGAGTCTCTTCGTCGATTCGCGTGTGCCGCGCGCGATCGATCCGGAGGGACTCGACGAGGCGTTCACGTTCTGGTCGGCGCTGGCGCCGCGTACGCCGTTCAAGGGGATCGAAGAGCTGCCGGCCGGGCACTTCATGGTGATCGACGCGCGCAAGAAGACGCGCCGCACGGTGAAGTACTGGGAGCCTTCGTATCCCGAGCGAAGCGAAGCGAAGAGCGCGGCGCGCGTCCGCACCATCGAAGCCGCAGCGACCGAATTGCGCGAGCATCTGCGCGAAGCGACGCGCCTGCGCATCGTGCGCGCCGACGTGCCGGTCGGAAGCTACCTCTCGGGCGGTCTCGACAGTTCGCTCGTCGCGGCGCTCGGACGTGAAGCCGCGCCCGGGCGATTCCAGACGTTCTCGCTGCGCTTCGCCGACGCCGAGTACGACGAGACGAAATACCAGCACGAGATGTCGAAGCGGCTCGGGTCGGAGCACCACGAGATCGTCGTCACACGGGACGACATCGCGAACGCGTTTCCGTCGGTCATCGAGCACACCGAGCGGCCGATCCTCCGCACCGCGCCGGCGCCGTTGTTCCTGCTTTCGCAGCTCGTGCAGCAGCACGGCATCAAGGTCGTTCTCACCGGCGAAGGCGCCGACGAGATGCTCGGCGGGTACGACCTGTTTCGCGAAGCGAAGGTGCGTCGCTTCTGGGCGAAGTTCCCGCAGTCGGTGTTGCGTCCGAAGTTGTTCGAAAAGCTCTATCCGTACCTGGCGCGCTCACCGGCTTCCGCGCGCGGCATGGCGTTGAAGTTCTGGGCGCGTGGTCTCGAGCGTTCGGCGATGGCGACGTTCTCGCACGAGCCGCGCTGGACGAGTGCGCGTGCCTTGCAGCGTCTGTTCGCGGCCGATGTCCGCGGCGCGCTGGTGGGCCGTGATCCGATCGCCGCGATCGCCGAGCAACTCCCGCCCGAGTTCGGCGGATGGGAAGACCTCGCGAAGGGGCAGTACCTCGAGGTGCGCACGCTCCTCTCGGGTTACCTCCTGCAGTCGCAAGGCGATCGCATGCTCATGGCCCACAGCATCGAGGGGCGCTTCCCGTTCCTCGATCGCGAAGTGATGGCGTTCGCGAACGAGCTTCCGAGTTCGTTCAAGCTGCACGGACTCGACGAGAAGCACGTGCTCAAGCGCGCAGCGAAAGGACTCGTGCCCGACTCGATCGTGAGCCGTACGAAGCAGCCCTATCGCGCGCCTGATGCAATGGCGTTCGTCGGCGGCGCCAAGGTGCCGGAGTACGTGCGCGAGGCTTTTTCGGAACGCGCGGTGCGTGAAGCCGGGATCTTCGAGCCGGCTGCCGTCGCAGCGCTCCTCGCGAAGTGCGAAGCGCGCGCGCGCGGCAACGAAGAAGCGTTTTCGAACGCGGACAACATGGGTTTCGTCGGCGTCCTCTCGACGATGTTGCTGCACGAACAGTTCGTTCGTCGCACCGCGGACGTCGGCGCTTCCGTGCATTGGACCCCGTGCATCGACCGAATGAAGGAGTCCGCGCGCGACACGTCCGTCGCGATGACGGCTTCCAGGGAGTAACTCACGTGTACCTGTTGCAGAGCCTTCTCGAGCAGTCCGCGGCCCGTCGTCCCGAGCACCAGGCGCTGGTGTGCGCCGGCAAGCGCCTGACGTATCGGGAGATCGACGAAGAGGCGAATCGGATCGCGTCGTCACTCGCGCATCTCGGCGTCGAGCGTGGCGATCGCGTGGTGATCTACGCGGACAACACGGTGGAGACGGTGGTCTCGATCTGGGCGGCGTTGAAGGCCGACGCAGTGTTCGTCGTGGTCAATCCGCAGACCCGCGCCGACAAGCTCGCGTACATCCTGAACGACTGCCGCGCGACGGTGATGATCAGCGACGGTCATCTCGCCAACGTGTTCCCCGAGGCCGCGCGGAAGAGCGCGCACTTGAAGGCACTCATCGTGGCGGGCAAGTACGACGCAGCGGCACTGCACGATCTGCCGCGCGTGGTGTCGTGGGAAATCGCGCAGAGCGAAGGGCAGCCGGCACGGCTCGCAACGCGCGCGATCGGCAACGACCTCGCCGCGATCGTCTACACCTCGGGGTCTACCGGTGATCCGAAGGGCGTGATGCTCACCCACGGCAACATGCTGTTCGCCTCGTGGTCGATCAGCACGTACCTCGGGATGGTCGAAGACGAAGTCGTCATCAACGTCCTGCCGATGGCGTTCGACTACGGGCTCTATCAGATGCTGCTGACGTTCCGCGTCGGCGGGCGCCTGGTGCTCGAGCGATCGTTCACGTTCCCCGCGCAGATCCTCAAGCGCGTGGGCGAAGAGCGGGTCACCGGCTTCCCGATCGTGCCGACGATGTCCGCGATGATGGCGGAATTGAAGAGCGTGAAGGACTTCGACTTCTCGTCGGTGCGCTACGTGACGAACACCGCCGCGGCACTGCCCGTCACGCACATCACGATGCTGCGCGACATCTTTCCGGGCGCGCGCGTGTTCTCGATGTACGGCCTCACCGAGTGCAAGCGCTGCACGTACCTGCCGCCGGAAGAACTCGATCGGCGTCCGACGAGTGTCGGCATCGCGATCCCGGGAACGGAGCTGTGGATCGTCGACGAGAACGGGCAGAAGGCCGGGCCGGGCGTCGTGGGGCAGCTCGTGATTCGCGGGCCGAGCGTGATGAAGGGCTACTGGGAGAAGCCCGAGCAGACCGACAAGCGATTGAAGCCCGGGCCGATCCCGAACGAAATGGTGCTCTACACCGGGGATTTCTGCCGATTGGACGAAGACGGCTTTCTGTATTTCGTCTCGCGCATGGACGACATCATCAAGTCGCGTGGCGAGAAGGTGTCGCCGAAGGAAGTGGAGAACCACATCTACGCGATCGAAGGCGTGAAGGAGTGCGCGGTGATCGGTGTGCCCGACACGCTGCTCGGACAAGCTGTGAAAGCCTTCGTGGTGATGAAAGAAGGCGAGGACGGGCGGTACACGGACCGTGACCTCATCAAGCGTCTCAGCGCGATGATGGAAGGCTTCATGGTGCCGAAGTACGTCGAGTTCGTGGCCGAGCTGCCGAAGACTACGACCGGCAAGATCAAGAAGACGGGGCTCGCCTGAAGCGTTGCGCGCGACCGAATCGCGCAATGGCGGCGCGCAGCACGCAAAGCGACGAATCGGCGCGAGGGCTCATCGGAACAAACAGAGCCGCGACGACGCGGACGTGACGGAGACAAAGCGACCATGATCGAAATGCAGCTGAACGAGAACCCCGGCAACAGCGGCGACCCGAAGAGCCTCGTGGCGTCGATCCGATCGTTCGTGACGACGAATTTCTACGTTCCCGACGCTGCCGCCCTTCGCGACGACGCCTCGCTTCTCGACACCGGCATCATCGACTCCACCGGCGTCCTCGAAGTCATCTCGTTCCTCGAACGAGACTTCGGCATCCAGGTCGCCGATGACGAGATCGTTCCGGAGAACCTCGACTCGATCGAGCGACTCGCGTCGTACGTCCAGCGCAAGCGCGGCTGATCGCATCGCGTCGATTCATTTCGTTTCGTTCCACCGCGAGGGTGCGGCGTCGCGCTGATGCGTGACGCACGAGGGTCGAGGGTTGCGCACCGGAGGCGGTTTGCGCGACGGGGCGACGCTGCACCCTTGCGGTGGAATCAACGATGACAGCATGCTGTCAAGGTCTTCGAAGCGCCGATTACGACGCGCGGAGAACGACGGTTGCAGCACCGACGCCGCCCTCGCGGCACGGTGAGATGACCGCGTCGCACAATTCGCTCACCGCGGCGTGTGTTCCCTTGCCGAGCGCGGTGGCGAGATTCCCGATCGCGCGCACGGTGAACGCATCGCGCGTACCGAGGATGAACAGATCGCCCGAGTGCGACGTCTCGACTGTGGTGAACAGCGTCCCTGCGGAAATCCCCGCGGGGCGCTGCGCTTTCGCGTGCATCCGCTCGGGAACGCCGCCGCGCGCGCGGTAGAGCCGCACGCCCTCGGTGAGCGCGCAGAACACCCCTTCGGCGAGCGTGAGCACGACGCCGATGCGCGCGTCGATCAACAAGTGCGGCTCGACGAGCTGTCCGCGCAACGTGTCGAGCGCCGAAGCCGCCGCCGCGATCGCCTGCTGTGCGGTCGCGGGGGTGGGCGGCGCGCCGCCGATAGAGCGCTCGAACGCGTTGAGCGTCGCATCCGAAATGGTTCGCCAGAGCCGCGGCGGACCGACGGGTGTGAGCGCTACGAACGCCGACGACCCGCCCATCGCCTGCGCGACGTCGCGGCGGATCTTCTTGTCTCGAACCTGTGCGTCGGCCTGCGCGATCGCGACTTCGAAGCCCATCTCGTCGCGACTCTACCGTTACACACGCTCGACGGACAGAACGCCTTTCACCTTCTGCAGCGATCGGATCACGGTCTTCAGCGAACCGAGATCGCTCACGCTGAACGAGAACAGATTGATGGCGCGATCGTCACCAGCGCGACAGTTCGCTTCATCGATGTTGATGTTGCTCTTCGAGAACGTGCTGCCGACCTCGGCGAGGATGCCCGGTCGATTCGCGGTCGTGACGCGCAGACACACCGGACGCGGCACTTTCGCACCCGCCTCCCAGGACACATCGACCCGGCGCTCCGGATCCATGTCGAGCGCCTTCTCGCAGCCGCGGCGATGCACGGCGACGCCGCGACCGCGGGTGATGAAGCCGACGATCTCGTCGCCCGGCAGAGGCGAACAACACTTGCCGAAACGAATCAGCACGTCGCTCTCGCCGCTCACGAGGATTCCGTTCGCGTCGCGTCCGGTGACCTTGCGGGTCACGCGTTCGACGATGCTCTCGCGAAGCTCACTCGGCGGCGTGGCGCGCTGTTCGGGCGGGACGAGCGAGTCGATGACCTTCGAGGCGTCGTATTTCCCGTAGCCGACCTGGATGAGCAGTTCCTCGACCGACGAGACCTTCGCGTCGTCGACGGCCTTCTGGATCGCGCCGGTCTTGACGGCCTTGTTGTACGAGAGCGCGTGCTTGTGCAGTTCGCGATCGAGCAATTCGCGCCCGAGTCGCAGTGAACGTTCGCGCTGCTCGCTGCGCAGGAACGTGCGGATCTTCCCCTTCGCCTTCGATGTGACGACCGACTCGAGCCAGTCCTTGCTCGGCTGCCGGTTCGGATCGGTGAGGATCTCGACGACGTCGCCCGATCGCATCTGCGAACGCAACGGAACGATCGCGCCGTTCACGCGCGCACCCGAGCAGTGATCACCGACGTCCGAGTGAATCGCGTACGCGAAGTCCACCGGGGTCGCGCTCCGCGGGAACACGCGCACGTCGCCCTTCGGCGTGAACACGTAGACCTCGTCCTGGAAGAGGTCGACCTTCACGCTCTCGAGGAACTCCTGCGGGTCCTTGAGTTCGCGCTGCCACTCCATCAACTGACGCAGCCAGTGGAATCGCTGTGCGTCCTTGTGATCGAGGATCCCGTCGTGCCCTTCGGCCGACGCGCCGCGTCCGCGTTCTTTGTATTTCCAGTGCGCGGCGATACCGAGTTCGGCGACGCGATGCATCTCGCGCGTGCGGATCTGGATCTCCACGCGCTCGCGCTCGGGCCCGAGCACCGTCGTGTGGAGCGACTGGTACATGTTCGGCTTCGGCAGCGCGATGTAGTCCTTGAAGCGCCCCGGAATCGGCGTGTACGTGCCGTGAATCACACCGAGCGCGGCGTAACAGTCGGCCACGCTCTCGACGATCGCGCGGAACGCGATCACGTCGTAGACCTGCTCGTACTCGCTCCCCTGCGAACGCATCTTTCGCCAGATCGAATAGAGATGCTTCGCGCGACCCGAGACTTCGGCGGCAAAACCCGCTTCGTTCAAACGCGACGACACCACGCGTGTCGTGCGCTGGATGTAACCCTCGCGCTCGGCGCTCGTCTTGGCGACCTGCTCGGAAAGCTTCTGGTACGCGTCGGGCTCCAGGTATTGGAACGCGAGGTCTTCCAATTCGGACTTCATCCACGAGATGCCAAGTCGGTTCGCGAGCGGCGCGTAGATGTCGATCGTCTCGCGCGCGATGCGCTCCTGCGCCTCGGGCTTCATGTGATCGAGCGTGCGCATGTTGTCGAGACGGTCCGCGAGCTTCACCAGCAGCACACGGATGTCGCGCGCCATGTGGAGCAGCATCTTGCGGAAGCTCTCGGCCTGACGGTCTTCCTTGCTGGTGAAGTTGAACTTCGAGAGCTTCGTCACGCCATCGACGAGGAACGCGACC
>CBIHQZ010000242.1:0-8182 GCA_966212315.1 uncultured Myxococcales bacterium | reverse complement strand
TCCGCAGGCAGCGCTGACTGACGCGTCTGCCACTGCGAATCGTCCGCGCGGAATCGCAAGAGCGCGCCGAGCATCCCTTCCAGTCCGCCCTCGGCACCGCGCACCGCATCCGCAGCGCTGTTTCGTCGGGCCGCGTTGTTACGCTTGTGAGCAGCTTTCAAGAGCGCGGTGAGATCGCGTCCGTCGCGCGGGAATGTCGCGACGCCGACGGTCACCTGCAACGTGGGGCGGCCTTCGAGTCGCGCCGCTTCGGTGCGTTTGCGCTGCTTCTCGGCGATGCGACGACGACACGCGAGCGCGCCCATCATCCCGCACTCGGGGACGAGCAGATACATCTCGTCGTCTTCGACGTTGGCGAGGACGTCGGTGTCGCGCACCGTATCGAGCACGGTGTCCACCAGCTCGCGTCGCGCTTCGCGCAGCGCTTCGGCGCTCGAATGCGATCGCAGCTCGCCGTAGTTGTCGACCAGGAACGTGAGCAGCGCGAATCGTCGCGTATGACGTCGCGCGCGCTCCATCTCGCGCCCCGCCACATCGACGAAGTACGCGAACGTGTACGCCGACGTCTCCGGGTCCTTGATGCCGACGCGCGCGGTCGAATCCACGCGGCGCAGCAGAACACCCACCGTCGCACCCGAGAGCGCGAGAAGGTCCAGCTCCTGTTGACGGCTGGTGCCGGGCGCGACGTAGAGATGACCGATGCTCTCGTCCAGAGCGACGAGCGGAAGCGCTTCGGTCGGATCGCCCATTCCCGCGCGCGCCTCGACCTCACCGTCGCGCGGATCGTCGAGCACGACCCGGGCGGGGCCGTTGGTGACCTTGTGCGCGGCCTCGGCGATGGCGAGCGCGAGCGCGCGCGATTCGCCGGCTTGCAGCACGGGCGCGAGCGGCACGGTGCTCACACGCGCAGTGGCGGCGACACGGGCGGCCTTGCGTTCGCGCACCGACGAGAGCGACACCAGCATCGCGTCGCCGGTCAGTGGCTTGGCAATCGCGGTGCTGCATCCGAGTGCGTGCGCGACGACTTCGCCTTCGGCATCGCCCGAACGCACCAACGCAACGATCTCGAGCTGCGGATCGCGCGCACGGAAGAAATGCACGAGCGCGAGGCCGGCGCCCTTCTGCACGTCGAGGTCGATCACCGCGACGTCGATGCCGATGCGTGTCTCCATCGCGGCGCCCGCGGTGAGAAACACGTGCACCGCGTCGTTCCACGGTCGCACCGCGACGCGCACGAGATCGGCGATGGAAGGATCGTCTTCGACGAGAAGAACCGAGAGCGCGCTCACGTCGTCACCTCGCCGGCGAACACACGCCGCGCCGGCCCTCGCATGCGCGCACGCGGCCGACCATCGCTCGCGGCTTCGACGGTGATCTCTAGACGTCCGCCGTCCAGATCGACCCAGCGCGTTCCGCTCGATCGTCCCCGCGCGAACAGCATCGCCGCAGCGACCGCGCACGCACCCGTGCCGCACGCTTCGGTCCAGCCGACTCCTCGTTCGTGCACGCGCACCCGCGCACCCGCGTCGTCATCGGTCGCCCGCGCGAACTCGACGTTCACGCCGTGCGGCCACACGTCGCGCCGCGATTCCGCCGCGCGCACGACATCCATCGTGCGCTCGCCGTCGATCGCATCGAACACCACCGCGTGCGGGTTTCCGACATCGACCGCATACGCGCGCGCACCGCTCGCGAGATCGACCGGTTCGGCCCGCACGGCGACCGCGCCCATCTCGACGTCGACCGTCGCCGTCGCACGCGCTGCATCGAGCGACGACACCACCGCGGTCCGCGTGCCGGCATCGGTCTCGATGGCGAGCGGCGCCCCTTCGGACACGCGCCCCGCGAGCACTTCGTGCAACGCGACGCAGCGCACACCGTTGCCGCACATCTCGGGACGCGATCCATCGGCGTTGAGAATCACGAGGCGCAGCGATCCGTCCGCGCCGCGATCGAGCCAGAGCACGCCGTCGCCACCCACGCCGCGGTGTCGATCACAGAGCTGACGCGCGAGGTCGGGAGAGCACATCGAGGCGGGCCACGTCGCGGACTCGAGCACGATGAAGTCGTTCCCCAGCCCCTCATACTTCGCGAACGGGCGGGACATGTGGCGCCACTATACATTACCGTCCGGTCGACGCGCGCATGACCGACCATCCGCGTTCGATGCCGAACGAATCGCACGACGCGCAGCGTGCGAGCCCCGCACCCGACCCGGTCGAGCACCGCGCCGCGCGACCCTCGTGGCTCTCGCGCGCACTGCGCAGCCCGTGGTTTCTCCCCGTTGCCGTGACGGTCCTCGCGCTGCGGGTGGTCCTCGTCGCGTCGTGCTCGCGGCTCTTCGATCCCGACGTGTGGTGGGTCGCCGCCGCGGGTCGCGACATGCTGCGAACGGGGCACATCCCGACCAGCAATCTCTGGTCGTTCACCGATCCCACCCGTCCGTGGGTGATGCACGAGTGGCTCTTCGCGCTGCCCTACGAATGGCTGCTCACCCACTACGGCCCGCATGCGTTCGCACTCGTCGCCGCGCTCGCGACGGTCGCAACGCTGACGCCAGTTCTCGCCTCGGTCGCACGCGGACGGCACTTGCTCACCGTGCTGTTCAGCGCGTTTCTCGCGACCACGCTGTTCGAGCAGCGAATGCTTTCCGCTCGCCCGCCACATGTCGCGCTCGCGCTCGCGACCACCACCGCCTGGCTTGCGTTTCGCGACAAGTTCGGCCCGCGTGAACTCGTCGCCACCGCGCTGATCGGCATGCTGTGGACCAACGCGCACGGCAGCTTCGTGCTCGGCGGCGCGCTGCTCATCGCGGGTCTGCTCGCACATCTCGACGCCCCCGATCGGCAGGCGCGCGCGGGCGCGGTAGTGGCGTTCGCGGTGAGCACGCTGATCAATCCGTACGGGCTCCGTCTGCACGGCCTGGTGCTCGAATACATCTTCGGCCGCAGCGAAGAGATGGCCATCATCCACGCGCACATCACCGAGTTCGCGTGGGTCGGAAAGGCGCTGGCGAACGGTCATCTCGAACCAGCGCGATTCGCAGGGCTCGTGCTGATCACGCTGCTCGCGCTCTTCGCGATCACGCAACGTGGGATGCGGATGCGCGGCGCGGCCGTGCTGGTGCTGTGCCTGATGACGGTTCGCCAGCTGCGACATCTCGAACTCGCCGGGCTCATCGGCATCACGCTGCTCGTCCCCGCGATCGACCTGGTGATGGATCGCACCCGCTGGCGTGTTCGCACCGAGGCGCTCTTGCAGCGCGTGCATCGGTGGATTCCGCTGGTGTTGATCGCCGGCGCGCTCGTGTCGCATGCGATCGCGCTGGCGGTACGTCCGGCGTCGCAGTGGGTGAACGACAACCTCGGTGGCAACGATGTCATCGCATTGGCGCAGGAAATTCCTTCGAACGCGCGGGTGCACGCGAGCTTCGTGCAGACCGGCATCGTCATCTGGTACGGGTTTCCCCGCGGCATTCGCGTGCTCTACGACTTGCGCAACGACTGCTACGGACGGCAGGCCGCGCTCGACGCCCTCTCACTGAACACGGCGCGGCTCGATGTGCTCGCCCGCAATCGGGTCGACACGGTGCTCGTTCCGCGCACGCATCCGCTGGCCGTCGCCCTCGCTCGTGCGAGCGAATGGCGAGTGGCCGACGCACGCGGTGACTGGATGCTCTTTCTCGCGCGTCGCTAGAGCTGTTCAGCGCAGCGGAACGACCACGCTGCCGACGGTGTTCTCGGCGCCGAAGGTCTCGACCGCGGACGGCACCGGATTGCGCGTGCCGTCGTCGTCGCCGGTGAGCGGATCGATGTGGGTCATGCCGGGGACGAAGAACGCGCGAAATCCAGCGTCCTCGGAGCGAGTCGCGCCGGTGTGCGGTCGATTGGCGCCGACCGTGCTGCTCAACGCGGGGCGCGCGGCATCGAACGCGGACGCGCTGCCGGTGAGGGCGGTGGAGATGCCGAGGAGCGGCACGTCGATCTCGCCGCCATGTATCGCTCGGATGCCTTCGCGCGCTTGATAGCTCCCGCTCGCGACCTGCAGCGATGCAGGCAGTGCACCGACGTCGACGGTGAGGCGCGTCGGGAAGTACCACTCGGAGAAGTTCGTCGGCGTCGCGGCCCATGCGCGTGCGCCGTTGCCGATCGACGTGAATTCCGCGGGCATCACGTTCGGCGCGTCGGTCCAGCGAAACGTGTCGGTGGCATTCGCGGGAACGGTCACCGGTCCGCCCATGCCGAACGGATTCGGCTGCATCCGCGTCGCGCCGAGCGGGCTCCCGAGGCTCATCTGCGCGAACGCGAGGGGGCACGAATGATCGTCGAGCGCGAAGCCGAACGCCGCGGCATTGCTCATCGGCGGCGTCATCGTGATGCCGAGCAAGGTGCGAAAGAGATTGTCGCGATACGGGTCCGTCACCACCGCGTCGGCATCCGCGAGTGCACGCCGCGCGACGATCTCGGACACCACGGTGGCGCGCACGCCGAGCACTGGCAGCGCGAAATACACGGGCCCGGTAGCGCGAATCGAATCGACGCCGGGGCTCGGGATCCCGCCGCCCACGCGACCGCCGTAGTACTCGGTCTCGGTCAGCGGCGTGCCGGCGAGTACACCGTCGAGCAGCACGAGCCCCGCGATCTTCTGCGACCCGGCCGTCCCCGCGAAGTCCCACGCTGCGTACGCCTCGACCATCGACGCCCCGAGCGAATGGCCCACCAACACGACGTGATCACGCGATTGCGGGACGAGCGCCACGACCGCGTCGAGGTCCGCGACGATCGCCGGCAAACCCCACTCGGACATGTACGCGAGGCTTTCCGCGCGCGGATCGATGAACCCCGCGAATGCCGCGCCGTTCAAGCTCGTGTCGCGACGCAGGTAGTACCCGGCGGCGACTTCGGGATCGCCGAGCGCATCGGCTGCGTCCATGCCGCGCAGGTCTTCGAGAAGATTCGCGCGCCGATCGATGGCCCACACTTCGACCGCGTGTCCGCTGCTCGCACCGCGAGTCACGAGCGCACGCGCGAGCGGATCGAACCCGCCGGCGCCGCCGAGAAACCCGGGCATCGCGATGTAGACGGTCTGCGCCGCCACGGGCGCGGGCGTGTCCTGGCGGTAACGGATCACCTGCGTGCGGTTACGCTCCGCCGGGGTCGCGATGTGCCGCATCGGATTCTCGGGAGGCGCGGGGGACTCGACGTTGAACGCCTCGCGCCGCACCCCCGGCGCCACGACACGGCTCGTCATCGGCGGCGTGTACGCACGGTCGTGGATCCCCGAATCGATCGGTCCGGCATCGACGGCGGCTTCGCTCATCGCATCGTCCGCGCCCGCTTCGGCGACGTCGCTCGCGTCGGCAACCAGCGAACGCGGCGTGCAGGCTGCGAACGCGATCGCGCAGAACGCCGCCATCGACCGGGGTGTCATCGCGCGCCCCGTCCGGCGGCGGCGACCCGGGTCGCGAGGGCATGGGTGTTCGCGTGGCAGATCGCGATCGCCAGCGCGTCGGATGCATCGAGCGGCGGCGCCGAGGTGAGCCCGAGAATCGCCTGGATCATGCGGGAAACCTGCTCTTTGTCGGCGCGGCCGTTGCCGACGACGGCCCGCTTCACGGTGGCGGGCGGGTACTCACCGACCGGGATTCCGCGGCGCGCAGCCAGCAGCATGGCGACCCCGCGCGCATGGCCGATCATCAACGCCGCCTGCGCGTCGCGATGGAAGAACGCCGTTTCGATGCCCATCGAAGTCGGTGCATGGGCGCCGAGGGCGCGCTCGAGTTCGTCGGCGATGGTGGCGAGGCGCTGCGGCAAGGGGTCGGTCGCGCGGGCGGTGGCGACGCCATGGGCGATGTGGACGAAACGGTTGCCGCGGCGGGCGACGATGCCGAAACCGCAGCGGTGGGTGCCGGGGTCGATTCCGATCACGGCGTCCGGGTGCGGCGTCTCCATGCGCGGGCGAGGCTAGCCTATTCGCGTCGAAGGCACCGAGCTCCGAACAGTACGCGCGCGGCGAGCGAGGGCCGACGCGGCGGCGACGACGGTGAATCGCGCAACGACTGCGCGCTCCGAAGCGCGGAATGCGCGCGAGTGTGAATCCCGTGTCGCGGCGCGGACCGCGGTTCGCGCCGCGTGTGCACGTTCGCACGGAATTCCCGGCGAAGGGTCGATGTGGGTAGGCGTGCGTGCGCGAGCCGGATCATTGCGGTCGGCGCATCGGAGCGATCGTTCGGAAGCCCAATTCGGCTGCGAATCGCACGGGCTCTCCAACACCCGCAGTATTTCGCGGTTCCCGTGCAGGAATGCCCGGACGCAGTCGCACGCGACGATCGACCGCGCAGCGTTCGCGGCGATGCGCGCGGCGAAAATTCGCCTCGGTACGCTCGTTGCTCATAGAAGCGCCACCCGCCATGAACCCCCGCATGACTCTCGCTGCGTTGACCTTCGCGCTCGTGAGTCTCCCTGCCGCCGCCGAGGCGCAGACCCTTGCATCGAACGACGCCCCATCGACCTCGAGCACCCTGCTGCCCGCAGCGGTGACGCTCACGCGTCCGGGGGTTCATGCGGCCTATTCCGACGTGCTGGTCGACGGTCTCGAAGTGGTCGACACGGTGCGGGCCGACGTCGACGGCGACGGCGACCAGGACGTGCTCGCGCTGATCGACATCTCGGCCGACGCGGACGAAGACAAGCCGGACCTCGGGCGCGGCGTGGCGATTCTCTACCGCGAGCATCACGGCTGGCGCGGCGAGACGGTCGCGTCGGTGGGTCGCTGGCCGGTCGAGGCGGGGTTCAACTGGGGCGAGGTCGATCGACTGCGCGCCGGGACGACGCCGCTGCTCCACGTGCTCTATTCGCAGGCCGCGCCGGGTGGCGAGCCGCTTCAGATCGACACGATCGTTCGCTTCGACCACGGCGTGATCACGCCGGTGTTCGCGAGCCACGCGGGCGGTCGGGCGCAGCGAGTGTCGGTGCGTGCGTCGGACGTCGACGGCGACGGCACGAACGAATTGCTCGAGCGCGTGGCGACCGAAGCGCACTGCGACCGCACGGCGTGCGTGCCGGCGAGCGAGACGCGCCGGGTGTTCCGCTGGGACGCGGCGACCGGGCGTTTCGTGGAGCGTGACGGCCGCGGCCCGATCGCGGCGCGCGAGACACGTCGCGTTCGTGCGGACACGGTTCTCGCGGCGCGCAGCACGCGATAGTTAACGGCTTTTTCGCGGCTCGGACGCTGCACCACGGCGGTGCATGGCGAACGGCGCGACGGCAGTGGCAGCGGCGGGAACGAGCGAACGGGCGGTGAACGCCGGACGGCGGCGCGCGGCGATGGGTGCGCTCGTGGCGGTCACGGCGATGTCGGTGGCGGCCGGTGCGCGCGGGTTCGTCGGCGAGGCGGTGCGCGACCCGGTGCGGATGGTGTCCGAGACGTGGCGATCGGCCGCGCAACCGCTGTCCGCGGCGAACTCGGTCCCCACGGCGGCCGCCGCGAGTGAAGACGCGCGACCCGCGCCCTGGAGCGTGGTGGGCGCATTGGTGGCGGTACATACCGCCAGCGTCGCGGACGAGGGCGACGGCACATGGCGGGTGCGCCTCGTGGCAGAGATCGTCGGTCGTCAGCAGGACGGCCTCGAGGTCACGGCCGATCGCCTGCAACTCATCGGTCAGGCGACGCCGATCGCGCTTCCGCTCGGACGCGCGGTGCGGCTCGGTCTCGGGCAATCGGTGCGGCGTGAGTTCGCTTGGCGGCTCACCTCGCCGGTGCGCCCCGGGCAGGTGCGGGTGATGTGGCGTGCCGACGACGGCCGACACTCGACGGTGCGCTCGGTCGACGTCGCTTCCGACGGTGCGACCCCGTGGGCGATTCGAGTGCTCACCCCGCGCCCGGATCGCGCCGACCTGCGCATCGAGGTCGGAACGATCGCGCGCCACACGCCGACCTACGGGCCGATCGGATTTCGGGTGAACACCACGATCACCAATACCGGTGACGATGCAGTGGATCTCGCGCGCGCGGGGTTCGTGCTGCATCTGCTCGGTGCCGGCGACGCGACGATGCAGGCGTCCGATGGCAACTCGATGACCGGGTACAGCCCGGTGGTTTCGTTCTGTCAGACGGGCGCATCCATGCTGGGGACGTCGATTCCGATTCGCCCCGGCGAGACGGTCCACGGCTCGCTCTGCTT